>CADBUH010000181.1 GCA_902797775.1 uncultured Erysipelotrichaceae bacterium
CATGAAACTATTCTAACAGAAGTAAATCTTATAAGATGGATAATAATTTTAAAAAAATATTTCAATCTTTCGCTATATTTATAAAATCGTGCAAAACCATCCAATCTCATAGATAATAGAAGTAGGAAGAATCCTTCTTAAGAAGGAGGTAAGTAATTATGAATCATACACAATCTTTACTTGATTATATTCAATCTTTTATGGTTGATGGAAAACTACCAGAAGATTTTTCTTTACCACCACTTCATGAAGATGAAAATGAATTACTTTTTGCGGATGGAGCGAGGGATGGAATAGAGATGTATCATATGAATCCTCCAGAAATGAAAAAGGAAGATTTTGAAAGAATGGTGGAAGCGATTCAAGCAATTAATGAACATGACTTTGAAAAAGCAGAAGAATTGTTTAATACATTAGCGAAAGACAATCGCGCTCTTTCGATTGGACAAGAATTACTCGATTATATTTATTCGAATAAAGATACGATAAAACCAGGAAATCTATATGAATTTGGGGTAGGGCTTATTGGGACCACAAATAATAGAGAATGTGTTAAATATGGGTTATTACTATTAGAACCGTTGGTTGTTAAAAATGATGCAACTAAAAATACAATTCGTACATTAGCCCTAAGTGATGAGTTTACACTTTATTGTATTCGTAATATGAATAAATGGGAAAATGGGAATGATGAAATCTTTGAAATCGCAAAGAAAGTTCATGGATGGGGAAGAATACATGCGGTTGAATACTTAAGAGCGTTAGATCCTAGATATGAAGAGATTCGAGAGTGGATTTTAAAAGAAGGAATTAATAATACGGTAATGCCATCGTATTCGGCATTAACTTGTTGGAAGAATGTGAACCTAGGTGGCATCTTATATACAAATCCAACACGTGAACAGTTTACATATCTTGGTAGAATCATTGATGCAATGTTAGATGAAAGTGCTGTAGCAGGTATATCAACCTTGGATAAAAGAGAAGATATTTTATTAAAGTATTTAGAAAAAGCACAAGGCTTCACTTTAACAATTGAAGATTATCAAATCATTTATAATATCCAAGAATATGCCTTAGATCATGATTTAAAAGAAGTAAGTGCGACTTCTAAAAAGATGCTTTCGACAATGGATGCGAAAACAAAGATTTTAAATGCAGTAAAAAAGGGAGAAGCATTAGAACTAGCTAAAGAAGTAGGAATTGATGTTAAACCACATGTATTACAACTTATAAGAAATGATTTTAAAAAGTATTATCATTTATGTCATTACATCGTACAGGATAAAGTCTATCGTTCTATTCTATTAAATTTATTTAAAAAAGAATTACCTTTAGAAGAAATGAAAACACAACCAACTTTATCCTTTGGTTTAGGAGAAGAATATTGGAAAGAAAGTGCTTTAGAATTCTTAATGCAAGATTTAAGACATTATCCGCTAGAAGGACAAGAATTTATTGAAGTAGGTTTACAATCAAAACCATCAAGAACGAGAAATGGTGCATTAAAAGTATTAAAGGATTGGGTATTTACGAAACAAGAACCACTCATTGAATTATTACCTTCTTTCTATGAACTTTTACTACAACTAAAAGAGATTGAACCAAATGAAGGTACAAAAGAAATGATGGAGCAACTCTTAAGAGGGGATATAACTTCTGAAGAGAAAACTTATGAATTAAAAGAGCCTCTTACTTATTCACAAGAAACGTTAAATATCTTAGCGGATGCGATCTCAGATATTGGAGTATGGCAATGGTGGTTTATTGATGAGAATGTTGTGCAATTAGAATTTGGTGCTGTTCAAATTTATGATCATACAAAACAAGAAAAGGAACCACATTCTAGTACGATCGCACTACGCTTTAAAGGAAATGCATTTGCGCTATTCTTAGATGAAAAGAAAGAAGCACAGGATAAAGAATGGTATACCCAATTAGCGAATGATGAAATAGAACCTTTTGATTTAGAAGGATTCGCATTAGCGTTTAATGATGATGAATATGTGAATAAGGTAATGGAGCGTTATCCAAATAAAACAGTCATAAAAGATAGGATTCATACAGCGAAGTATGTAGTAACTGGAGAGTGTTATGATGTTGGATTTGTGGTAGGTGGAGATGAATTAGAAGTTCTTACCCATAATGGTTCATTAAATGAGAAAGATATCAAAGAAGGTTCAGAACGTTGGTGGGAATATTGGAAAGATTATTGGGATAAAAGAGGCACAAAAGATGCCTATGAAAAAGATTATGCATGTGAAGTAACAATTCCAGTTAAGGAATAAAAGATAAGAATACATAAAGATAAAGAGTGATAATACGGTATAAGAGAATTGATAAAACATTTTGTATCTGTGCATTTTTTTGTACCTGAAATCTTTTATGCTTAAAATGTGGAGGCAGCAAAAATGAAAAATGTAAAAGGGGAATATAATGAAGCGATTATTTATACAGATATTGTTGAAGAAACTGCCATTAATCAAATAAAAAATGTTTGTAATCTTGAAATATTTAAAAATAGTAAGATTCGCATAATGCCTGATGTCCATACTGGAGCAGGATGTACGATTGGAACAACTATGACAATTGATGATGCGGTTATTCCAAATATGGTTGGTGTAGATATTGGTTGTGGAATGGAAACTGTCATAATAGAGGAAAAAGATATAGATTTAACTAAATTAGATGAGATTATTCACCAATACATTCCTTCAGGGATGAATATTAGAGATATACCACATCCCTATACAGATGACATAGATCTCACATATTTAAAGTGTTTTGGGAAACCAAAAATAAATCTAGATAGAGCTGTGAAATCAATTGGTACTTTAGGTGGTGGAAATCACTTCATAGAAGTTGATAAAGATGAAGATGGAGTAATTTATATCGTAATTCATTCTGGTTCAAGACATCTTGGTTTAGAAGTAGCAAATTATTATCAAGATAAATCGTATAAGCAAATGAATCAGAATGACACGGAAGATATAGGAAAAATGATAGAGGACTATAAAAAGCAAGGTCGCGAAAAAGAAATTCAAGAGAGAATAATGGAAATGAAAGAGCAGCAATTGACGGATATTCCATTTGACCTAGCATATTGTCATGGAGAAGTATTTAAAGATTATATTCATGATATGAAAATAGTTCAGCGATTTGCAGTACTAAACCGAAAAGCGATGATGGATGAGATAATCACTAGATTATGTGTGACAAAAAAAGATGAGTTTACAACAATACATAATTATATTGATACCGAAAATATGATTCTAAGAAAAGGTGCTGTATCTGCGCAAAAAAGGGAAAGATTACTTATTCCAATTAATATGAGAGATGGTTCTTTGATATGCACTGGAAAGGGGAATCCAGAGTGGAATTATTCAGCCCCACATGGAGCAGGTAGACTTCTTTCACGAAGTGCTGCAAAGAAGCAATATACAGTTGAACAATTTGAAGAATCCATGAAGGGTATTTATACAACATCTGTAAATTATGAGACACTAGATGAATGTCCTATGGCTTATAAAGATATAAAAGATATAGTTGAAAACATAGATCCAACTGTAGAAATCAAAAAAATAATTAAGCCAATCTATAATTTTAAAGCAAGTGACTAATTCGATATTCTTTTATGAATATAAAGAAGGAAGATTCTAAAATGATTTTTGTGACGCTAATTCTTCCGTTGATAAAAGTGATGTGATGATTATTTTGGGAGATGCTGGTTATAATTACTTCTTAGATAGAGCAGAACATAAGCGAAGAAAAGAAATATCCAAAAGTAATATAACTGTGTTTTGCATACATGGAAATCATGAAGAGCGGCCATATAAGGATTAAAAATAAATTGTTTTAGTTTTAACATTGGTTGAAAACGGTCTATACTAAAACTTAATTATTCTAATTATAAAAGGGAAGTTTCCTTCCCTTTAACTAAAGTATACATATTCATCGACTGGTGGAGTATAGGCTTGTGCTCTTTTTGCATAGAGGACTAATGTTTTTCCTCCGCCCTCAATTGGAACGGTTTTAAG
>CADBUH010000182.1 GCA_902797775.1 uncultured Erysipelotrichaceae bacterium
CCGTTTCTTTCTTTTCATCTGGTAGGATTGTCGCTTCGTTTCCATTCAGTTTTAATACTTCTTCTTCCACTGTAGGTGTAGGAGTTGAAGAAACATTCTCTGTTGGTTCTGCACTACCACACGCAACTAATAAACTAATTCCTAAACTTAATAATAGTTGTTTTTTCATTTCTTCTTACCTCCTTACTCTACATTCTTTAACGCATCCGTCTTTGGGATGTGATAGATTTTTATAATTTCAAAAATTGATACAATCGCATATGCGATTAATCCCATCGCCATCATCCTGAAATAAATCCACGGCGGTAAATAAAATGGTAGATAACCTGTCATACGCTCTGACAAGTAACTGTCAAACATCCACTGATTAATGAATGTGGAAATAGGCATACACAACAGCATCTCAACCACTACCACAATCGTAGTAGCACGTATATAGAGTTTTTGAATCTCTTTATTGGAGTATCCTAAGATTTTCGTCATTGAAATGGATTGCGCATTTTTTTCTATGATGATTTTTGTGAGTAAATACATTAGTACAAAGAAAATCACAAAGGTCGCAATACGAAGTGCCTCCATAAATCCTCCAAATGAGATATTTAATTGTCTAGAAACTTTGGTAAGACTTTCTGCGTCAATCACACTTCCAATATACTTTTCATCAATATCTTTTATTTCTGTATTTGAAAAATATCCTGAGAAATATTCTTCTCCTAAATCAAATACTTCATTCATATATCTTTGGTTTAAGAATATTGTGACAGCCGAATCATAAGGATAAATTCCTGTTATTGTGAAATCATAAATCTTATTTTCATAATGTTCTTTAACTTGAATAACATCTCCTACTTTAGCTTTAAACTTTTTCGCACATGCCGTAGAGACATATACTTCTCCATAATCTATGGCTTGTTTAATATATTGGCTATCTTTCTTAATCCCATAAACAAGTACATCTTCTTGTCGTACTGCATTATAGGTTTCTACACTATAGGCAGAAAAAGCTTCTGCCCCTTCTGTCTTTGTCTGTACCGCATTTTCAAACGCCATCATTGTCACTAAGTTATCAAGCGCATGCGAATCCGCCTCAATACTCGCAGGTACCGTTAAGATATATTGTTTCTCTGCTAATAGATCTTCTCTAATTGTTTCTTGGTAATGATTAATTGTTTCTGGCATCCCTAATCCAAACATCAATAAAATATTCGCAAGTAATAACCCAACCAATAAAACAATATAATTTGGGATATTCTGTAAGATGACTCTTAGACGATATCTTGTAAAGAATCTTAAGCGATGGGATAACTTTAAGGACTTTCTTTGTTTCTTTTTTGATAAATCACGTCGTAAGAATTTTAAAGGTGAAATGGATAAGCGTCTTATTAAAACAATAAAACTGATCACAAACATAATGATAATTGGTGATAAGGTTGTTTCTAAGAATGCTTGTGTATTAAATAAGGTTGGATAATGTGGTAAGGAATAACTAGTGTAATAAAGGTTAATCATTACATTTTTTAACCATGTATATCCAAGTACATTCCCAACAACACAAGCGATAATCGTCACAAGAAATGGAGCTGTTAAGTAGTGCGTCACAAGTTCCATTTTGGTATAACCAGATGCCCGTAATGTACCAATTACACTCGCTTCTCGAAATATCGTATCGGATGTCGTTAAAGCAAATACGAATGCCATAATCAACAACATAATATATAAGAAGAGATGGATCATCGCAGAGTCTCTACCCATATCATCTCCCGCAAACATAATTGCTTGGTTTAAATAACGCGGTGTAAAATCATCAATCACCACATTCTCTCTTATCACTTTCGCAAAGTCTTCCGCCATCTCTTTTTCATCTTTCTCTGTTTTTGGATCACTTGGATACTTCCATGCATAACGATAAGTAGGAGTTATCTTTTCTTGTTCAAAACTCTCTTCTGTTACGACACCTACCCCAAATAAGATTGCATCAAACATCGAATCTTTATTATTTGAAAAAAGAGCACTATAGTCGGATAAGGAAACCATCCCTACAATTTGATAGGTATTATCCTCTGTATGTATTTCATCCCCTATTACATATCCATTATTATTTGCGAAAGTTTGATCAATTGCGATTTCTCCTATTTGTGTTGGCAATTGTCCATCCATTAAACAAGCTAAATTAACTTCTGTACGATTAGGCATAAATCGCATCGTACGATTATTATCAATATTTATATCTTTATAGAAGATAGGATAAATTGTATTTCCAGTTTTCTCGATTTCTTTTTTTTGAACTCTACGTATTTCATAGCGCGTTGTGAAATTCCCATTCTCAATATTATATAATTGGAAACTTTCATCATAGCCTTTAATCATACTGCCAATAGCGACAAAGTAACCAGACGCAAGTCCTATCATCGCCACTAGCAAAATAAAGATGGTTAGGTATTTACCTAAGTCATCTTTAATTTCTCTGAATACTCTTTTACGTAAAGGACTTCTTACCACTCTAAGTCCTCCGCTTTCACTTTTACTTCATTTCTTGTGATATCACGTATCACACCATCTCTAAGACGCACAACCACATCTGCCATATCTTTAATCGCTGTATTATGCGTTACCATCACTACCGTATTTCCATATTTCTGGTTTACGGTTTCAATCAGTTTTAAGATTTCTTTTGAAGTTTTATAATCCAAAGCACCTGTAGGTTCATCACATAATAAAATATCTGGATTCTTTATGATCGCTCTACCAATGGAGGTACGTTGTTGTTGACCACCGGAAAGTTGATTCGGAAGTTTATCTTGATGTTCTTCTAATCCTAATACTTTAATAATTTCATCTAAATCTAATGGTTTATCCGATAGATACGCTCCAACCTCAATATTTTCACGTACTGTTAAATTTGGAATCAGATTATACATTTGAAAGATATACCCTAGATGTTTTCTTCGATACAATGTCAGTTTCTTTTCATTCATATCCGACATCTTTTCTTGCCCAATGATGATTTCCCCTTCATCCGCATGATCAATTCCACCAATAATATTTAATAGGGTAGACTTACCAGAACCACTTGGACCAAGTAAAACACAAAACTCACCTTGTTCAATGCCTAGGTCAATTCCTTTTAATACTTCAACTTTACTGTCACCCACTCCGAATGACTTTCGAATATTCTTTATTTCTAAAAACATAGCTCACCTATTAGTTAGAGTACTCTAACTTTCCATTATTGTAATATAATATGAACATATATTCAAGTGTTCATATTAAGATAATAGAATATCTAACACAAACATGATTGTCATTCCTATCGCAAAGAAGATTGTTCCATCATTCGAATGACTTCCCCTACTTGTCTCTGGAATTAAATCTTCTACCACTACATACATCATGGCTCCAGCCGCAAAGCTCAATAAATAAGGCATAAATTGCGTCACATACTTCGCTATTACAATCGTTAATAGTGCCGCAACTGGCTCTACAATCCCTGAAAACATTCCTAATAGAAAGGATTGATTCTTAGAATACCCTTTTGAATAAAAAGGCATTGAGATAATCGCTCCTTCTGGAAAGTTCTGTATGGCAATCCCTAAAGCTAAGGCTAGTGCACTCATATAGGTATAAGATCCTAGTCCTTGAAGTAAGGATGCATAGACAATCCCAACTGCCATCCCTTCTGGAATATTATGGATTGTGACAGCTAGAAACATCATAACCGTATCTGAGAAAGAACTTTTTATTCCTTCTGGTTCCTCACTATGAATATGTAGATGAGGAATAAGATTATCAATCATTAATAGAAATAATGTTCCAGCCCAAAATCCTACTACCGCAGGTACTACCTTCAATTCATTTAAATGCGAAGATTGTTCCATAGATGGAATAAGTAATCCCCATATGGAAGCTGACACCATCACCCCTGCCGCAAATCCAGATAATCTTTTTTCAATCTTTAAAGGCATCTCTTGTTTCATAAAGTAAACACAAAGTGCACCTAAAGTTGTTCCTATAAATGGAATAAGGATTCCAATTAACACAGATTGATTCATATACTACTCCTATTCTGTGTTCTCTCTCCTTCAGTTAGATATAACTAACTTATACCTATTTTACTCTTAATTATTAAAATATCCAATGGTTTCCCATTGGATATCTGTTATTTATTTACTTTTCTAGCAGATTCAATTGCGCTACGAATGAGTGGATTGAACTTATCTGCTTGCCAAGCAGCTCTTCCAATGAATAAGCCATCAATGGAAGGTTGTTGGATTAATTCATCCGCATTACCAGGATTAACACTCCCTCCATAAAGAACTGGTATTTCTTCATAACGATCTCCATAGAGTTCTTTTAAGCAATCCTTAATAACCACATGCATTTCTTCAGCATAATCTGCTGTAGCAGGTGTTCCATTTACACCAATGGACCATACAGGTTCATACGCAACCCATATTTGTGGAATATTCTCTACACTTGTTCCGTGTAAACCAATCTTTAATTGTTCTCTTAAGATTTCAGCAGAGATTCCATTTTCTTTTTGTTCTGCCGTTTCCCCAATACAAAGTAGTGCAATGAAGCCATGGTTAATTGCGGATAAAACTTTCTTATTCTCTTCTTCATCCGTTTCATTGAACACATGTCTTCTTTCAGAGTGACCAATCATCACTAAGTCACATCCTACTTCTTTTAACATGATAGGAGAAATTTCACCTGTAAATTGTCCTTCTTCTTCCCAGTGCATATTCTGTGCACCAATTATAATATTCTTATGATCCACTGCTTTAGAAGCACGATCTAATGTTGTATAAGAAGGAATAATAAACATTTGAATTTCATCACGGCTAATATCTTTAGTGAGATTCTCAAGTTCTGTTAAATAATTTACCGTATTCTCAATGGTTTTATACATCTTGAGATTACTACCAAAATATAATTTCTTCATAAAACTCCCTTCATGAAAATGAACGCTTATTCGCGCTCATGATCATATTTAACATATGCATCTACTTTAGGTTGCGAAGCACATCCTTTTTCAAATTCATTTGTTAAGAAAGCTTCTACTAATTCTTCACGTAGTTTATTACCTGTTGTGAAAGCACCCATGCATGCAATATTTGCGTCATTACTTAGACGTGCTCTTTTTGCAGAATAAATATCAGAAATTAATGCAGCATATGCACCTTTCACTTTATTTGCAGCGATAGATACACCAATACCTGTACCACAAAGAAGAATACCACGATCATAGTCTCCTCTTGCAACTGCTTCTGCTACCGCAATTGCACAATTCGCATAAATTACATCTTCACTTCCAAAGTCTGTAACTTCCCCTAAACCTTTCTTGTTTATAAATTCGATTACTTCTTGTTTTGCTTGTTCAGCATTTGGATCACATCCGATAGCGATTTTCATGTCTATTCTCCTCCTTTATTCTTCGACATATCCCCATCTATTGAGAGATTCTTCTAATTCTTTATGACCTTTTGCAGCCTTTAAGAAATCTTTTCCACTTAATGCAATATCAATTGCGTCACGCATTGCTTTCGCACCTGCTGTAGCACCCATCTTATGTCCTTGGATAGAACCACCAGCTGCTAAGACAATATCTGTACCAACTTCATTGATATACTTCTTAACGATTCCAGGATGTACACCACCACCAATACTAGGCATTGTTGGTTTAATGTGATGAAGTGGTAAAGTTAATTGTTCTACAGATTGTAGGTACTTTTGTTTTCTTAATGGATATCCACCATATGGTGTATTAATCATAACGATATCTGCACCAGCAATACGTGCTAGTTTACCAACCGCTAATGGTGTAGCCATTCCACTTAATGGTCCTTCTGTAAACATACCAGCCCCTGCAGAATGTCCTAAGATTGGTAACTTTGTATTCTCACGAATATATTTTAATGCACTATAACCTAATACAGAGAAGTTAACCATTAATCCATCTGCACCAGCTTTTTCAACTTTATGAATATTCTCAATTAATTCATCTACACCTGAAGTAATATTCACAAAATATTTCACACGATGTTTCGTTTTCTTATAAGCTTTTTCAGCAGCTTCTTTATAAGCTTTTACACGTTCTTCAGGTTTTGAATAAGAAGGATTTCCAAATAGTTCATCATCCTTAATTAAATCCACTCCACCAAGTGCTACTTCATAAAAGATTTTCGCACCTTCTTTCGGTGTAATACCTGTACAAGGTTTAATCATATTTAAGAGTAATGGACGATTCTTAACCCCAAAGTATTCTTGAATACCATCCACTCCATATTGAGGTCCCTTAAAGTTCTTTAAAAACTCTTCTGGGAATTCAATATCCAATAATTTTACTTGTGCTGAAGTTGAAGCATCATTTCCTAATAAGGATGTAATCATAAGTGGGAAATCCGTTCCAAAGTTTACAGCAGGATAAGCAATTTGAATGATATAGGACATTTCATCTGATTCAATTTGTGTCGCTAAATCAACAGGTGGAACATCATAGATATTCACTACCTTTCCCATATACTTTTCCCTGATTTCATCTGTAATACCAGGAATAGGTACCCACGTACCAATGGTTTGTCCGATTGCTAGAGCAGATGCCTTCTTAACAATATCAACTTCAATTGGAAGTTTAATAAAGTAAGTCGCAATCACATAGTTTTGTTCATGTATATTCTCCGATAAAGAATGTAAGATTGAATCCATAAAGTTCTCCTTTCTTGACTTTATTATTTCTTCTTCAACTTATCATAGATATCTTGTGCTAATAAAGAAGCAGTTGTATGATCGCCTGTTCTTTGACAAATCTTTGAGAGTTCTCTTTCCGCATGAATGGTATCTTCATGTAGATCACCTAATAAACTCTTACGATGATGATAAACCTTCTCAAAGATTACTTTCGCATCAATATATTTTCCTAACTTCGAACAAGTTAATCCATAAAGATACATCGCATCTAATGTACGATGATCATCCAATCCATAGATTACTTCATAAGACTTCACAAGTTCTTCAAACTTCTTATCTGCATCTAAATATTTACCACTTACATAGAACCCTTTCGCTTCTTCAAATTGATCATCCACTTGAGGTTCTTCTTCAATGACTTCTTCTTCCATAGGAGTTTCTTCAACTTCTACTATTTCTTCTTTTTCTTCAGGCACAACTTCTTCCACAAGTTTTTCAAGTTGTGTTTCTTTCACTTCTTCTTCAATAACTTCATCAACACCTAACGCTTGTTTAATAGATTCATATTCATTTCGTAGTGTTTCATTTTGAATCGTGTAGTTTTCACAAATTGTATTAATCTCTTTTAATACATTCTTCGCATCCTCGAGTTCATTAAATTGACGATATAAGTTAATGAGTGATAAACCTACTGATAAAGTGATATCGTTTTGTTCACCTTGTACTCTCTTAAGACGTTCATAGGCGTCTTTTCCATATAACTCAGCATTTCTAAAACCATTGGCTGTTCGTGCATAACCTTTAGAAAGTAAGTTTTCATAATAAATCGTTTGCACATCATTCGCACCCTTCTTACGTAACCAAGTACTATAGAGTTCACGATGTAGACGCATCGCTTCACTGTAGTCTTGTTTTTGAAGAGCGAGGTTTGCTTGTTCTTCTTTGAGTATTAATAAATCATCATGATTTGCACATCCTAGTGCTTTCGCATCTTCTAAAATGGAATGTAAAAGTTCATCCGCATCCTCTGTATGGCCTACATGTGATAATGTTCTTGCGTACATAAAATCACTATAGATTGCATCTGGATGATAATGATATAAATCTTTATTCATTTCTCTTAACGCTTTAAAGTCTTGGTGTGCTTCTTGGTATTGATGATTCTTCCAATATACACGTGCACGTTTCTTTAACGCATGTTCTTCTTGATTGTAATGACCAATGTGGAAGATATACTTTGGATATCTTTGATAAACATCTTTGATTAATTCAAATGCTTCTTCACTTGAACCATTTTGATTTAACACATGTGCGTAATATGCTTGTGCACGTAAGGTTTGTTTATCCTCTGGTCCTCTTTCATTTAGACATAATTGATAATATGCTTTTACTTCATCTAGGAAGGAAGGTTTTGTTTCTTGTGCAGGTTCTTCTTTCACTTCTTCTTGCACTTCGATTACTTCTTCTTGTGGTACTACCACTTGAACTTCTTCTTTCGGAATCTCAGGTTCAACTGCTGATACATTACGTAAGGAATCAATTAACCCTTGAATACGAAGTGTACTATCATCTTTATCTCCATATAGACGTAATCTTCTTGCGTATAAGTTTCTTAATTGTGCTTCTGCTAAATCAACATCTTTCGCTTTGATATACATCTCACACAACTCTTCTTGTATCTCTAAAGTTTTCTCATGATCACTTCCATATTTTCTTTGATAAACATCTAAAAGAATTTCATATTCTTTTTCTGCTTCTTGGAATCTTCCTGCTTTATCTAATGTTTCAATTAAAGCACGTCTTGTGAGAATCGTTTCTTCACTTTGAATTCCTACCTGTGCTTGTTTAATCGATACAATTTCTTTTAATGCATCAACTGCTGCATCATATTCTTGTGCATCATTATATTCTTTCGCTAATATCACAAGCGTCTCATAGACTTCTTCTTCATGTCCTTCTTTTGGACGAATATAATCTAATTGTTGTTGAAGATATTTACGAGTCAAATCTTTTCTTTCTAATTCTTTCGATTCTTGGATAAGTCTTGTTAATAAATCATAATGTGTTTTATCATCTTGAAGGATTGGCAAATCTTTCTCAATTAAAACTTGATCTAAAGCATATGCTTCTGCATATTTTTCAAGATTGTAATAATCTTTTGCGAGATTTAATTCTGCTTTAATTGTCTCTTCATGGTCTTCCCCATATTTAGCTTTCTGTTTTTCTAAGATGGAGCGATCCACTTCTTCTGCTTTTGCGTAATCTTCTACTTGATGATAATCAAACGAAAGATTATTTTGTGCTAAGAACGTTTCTTCACTATCATCCCCTAATACAAGTTGTTGGGTATGATAGATTTCTTCATCAATATCTGCAGCAGAATCATGTTTATGAATTTCATAATAGAACGTTGATAAGTTTGTCATACATTCCATAAGTTCTTCATCTTCTGGATTGCATTTTTCTTTTAAGACATAATAAAGTTCTTCTTGTACCTTAGCCGCATTCTCATAATCTTCTAAGAGTGCATAATCATACGCTAAATGTTTTCCACTTAATATTGTTTGATCATGATATCTACCAAGTAAAAAATTACGGCGATCATAAGCTTGCTCATCAAGTACTTTCGCTTCTTCATATTTACCAATTTGACGATAATCATACGCAAGGTTATTCATCGCACTTAAAGTATCTAAGTGCTCTGGTCCTAGATTTCTTAAGCGTATCTCATAAATCTTACGATCAATTTCTGCAGCTTTCTCATGTTGTTCACGATTGGAATAGATGGATGAAATTGCCATTAAAGCTTCAAGTGTTTCTTTATGTTCACTACCAATGGTTGATCTTCTTGCATCATAAATCTTTTGATAAAGTTCAATTGCTTTATCAAATTCATTTAATCTTTCATGATCAACTGCTAAATATGTTAAAACCCTAAGTGTATTAGGATCCTTTTCTCCATACTCTAAAACACATTGTTCGTATCCCTCTTCATCAATACGACGTGCTTCTTCATACTCTTTGTTTTTACGGCATTGTGTAGATCGATTAATGATTTCTTCTACATCTAATGTCGCAAGACCTTCTTTGTTTTCTTCCATCATTAATTGTTCTTATAACCATCCTTTAAATCAACTGCTGGTATACTGACGGTATTCTCCCTTTCTGGTAGTTCAATTTTCTCTATTTCAGAAATATGTACCTCTTCTGTAAATACTCCATTCAACAATATTAATACTGGATTTTCATCTTCCGAATCCATAAATTCTTTTGGATTTGAAACATATCCAGTATGTTCAGAGGTATCTTTCATAATAACGGTAATAAATTTGTTTAAATACGGTGTAATATCTTCTTTTTTCATACTATTTATTATATCCCAACTTAATATAGAAAGAGATAATATTTTAAATAAAATTATTATTATAAATAAGATGTTACGCTATTTTCATTTAACACGAAGAGTACGTAGATACTCTTTTTGTGCATCTGTAATACGATAACTTTCAATTGCTTTTTGGATTGTCTTATTATGTGTCCAAGAATCTAAGATCTGTTTTTCTAAATAGGGTATAGTAGAATCCCATTGTTTCGCTAAAGCAGTCGCAAAATACCACGCAATCATCATATTTACATAATATTCTTTAGAATGAATCTTACTTACTTCTTTTAATTGAGATGGTTTAAAAGCTTCATCTAAGAAGAATTTCAAATACATTCCAATCCCAAAACGTATGGTATAGGTTTCTTTTGATTTTAACCAACCCTTTATTTCTTTTTCTACTTCATTTAAATGTTTCTTAAAACAGATAGGTGCTATTCCATCACAAATAGCCCAATTATCAACATAAGGTAAAAAAGAATGGATAAGTTGTATACAATGTGAATACTCTTTTTCCATTGATATCAAAGAAGCATGAATCACATTTTCTTCATAATATTGATGTGGTAAAGATTGAAGAAAAGATTCACATTCCTTCCGTTTCGAAAACTCTTTCGCAATCTTACGTAAGATAGGTGTTCGAACCCCTATCATTGTTTTCTTATCAATATTCGGAATTAATTGCGCATTAAAATCTCGATACTTTATATCCTGATTCTTTTTTAACTCTTTTATTAACCAACTAGACATATTCTTTTTCAATATACGTTGAAATCCCTTCTGGTATTACTGTAATCGTTCCATCATATCCTAATAATTCTTTTGCGATATCAAGTGCTTCTTCAATATTATGAGCAGGAATCATCTTTAAGGATTCTACAAGTTCTCTATCAGCATCACTGATAAAAATAATACGATGCTTCTTTAAGATACGTGCAAAGATTTGTGATTGCCATTGATCTGCAATCGTATCTTCTCTTGGTGTACGTTCAATTTCTTCGAGTATCTCTAATGCTGTTTTATCATTTTGAAATGTTCGACAGAATTCTTCACCACCATGACCATCTTCACATTGTGCATACATAATGATGACACCGCCCTCTTTACATGTCATCTCTGCTGTAGACATTCCTTTTACGGCTTGGTAAATATTTTGATCTAATGGATATCCATTATTCGTTGTGATAACGATATCTGCCATAACTGGTTTTGAAGCACATAATTCTTTTACCATCTTTGCGCCTTCCCTATGAGCATTGATCGCATCTCCTGCAAAAGCTCCAATCACTTCATGTTTCGAATTAATAACTACATTACAAATAAATGCAAGCTTTGCCTTTCTTGCCGCATAAATCATATCTTCATGAATTGGATTGTTCTCTAAGATTCCTGTTCTTGCGTGTTCATCCTTTATAAAATCTGCATTATGGTTCCAATAAACGGTTTCTCTAGAAGCAACGCCAGGAAGAATACTCTTTCTTCCTCCTGAGAATCCCGCAAAGAAATGAGGTTCAATAAATCCTTCACTTATTACTAAATCTGCTTCACTTACCATTTTATTGATTCGTAAGGTTCCACCAGAAGGAAGTGTACCAATGCGCACAAGGTTATCTTCATCCATACAATCATGTACAACGATCTTTTCTTTTTCTACAATCTCTTCTCCAAATTTATGAATGAGTTCTTCTTTCGTTGTTCCTCGATGACAACCTGTTGCGATTAATAAGGTGATTTCCGCATCTTTATTTCCTTCTCTAATTCCCTTTAATAAAAGTGGAATCATTAGTTTACTTGGAACAGGTCTTGTATGGTCACTGCATATTAAAACGACCTTCTTTTTTCCCTTCGCTAATTCACTTAGTTTTAAAGAATCAATTGGATGATCTAAAGCATTCTCTATAAGCTCTACTTCACTTAGTTTTGGATGATATTCATCCAGTTTACTATGCATGATCGTTAGAACTCTATCATCCTCTAATTGTATTTCTACTTTACTTCTACCATAAGGAAGTTGAATGATCATTTCTTTACCCTCCATTATTATCATATGAATAAGGAGTGACAATTGCCACTCCTTATTTACCTTTTATTCTTTCATCATAAGATTCAAGATTACTTTATCCGTTTCATGCATCCCATCTTTTCCTAGGATACCTACATCACGAATCGTATCTTCAACCGTATTCTTAAGAATACCTGTTCCTCCATCATATGTCTTTCCCATAAGAGCTAACTTTGACGCAAGGAATCCACTTTGTAAAGCAGAGGTAATTTTTATACCACAGGTTGCTTTCGCACCGTCACAAATGATACCTGTAACATTTGCGAAACTATTGCGAATTGTATTATCAATTTGTTCCTCTGTACCACCTTGTAGGAATGTGAGGGCAGCCCCTATTGCTGTTCCTGCACATACTGCACCACAGAAAGCAGATAACCTACCAATTCCTGTTTTACAATGGATGGTAATCAAATTCGAAACAAGTAACGCACGATATAACGTTTGTTTTGATAATCCTTTTTCTTGGCAATATACCACAACTGGTATGGAAGCTGTAATTCCTTGGTTCCCACTTCCACTATTTGTGATGACTGGTAGTGGACATCCTTCCATACGTGCTTCACTCGCACTTGCTGCATATGCCATCATCTTTGTCTCTAAGTCGTTTGGATTTCGATCTAACAAAACCTTTCCTATATTGACTCCATACTTCCCAGTAAATCCTTCTTTTGCGATATTCATGTTGCATTCAATTTGTTCCTCCAACATATCTTTCACAAGTTCTAGATCTACTGTATTCGCAAACTCCACAATCTTTGCGACCGTTAATAAACTACGATCGGTTAATTGTTCTTCCACATATCCATTGACCTCTTGATCAATCTTTTTATCATCCAGATACATATTTGCGATATTTGTATGACTATGTGTTATCTCTACACAAGAATGATGCACGTCTCCATATGCTTCCACAATAATATGTAAAGGTATTGGAGAATCTAAGTATTCCG
The DNA here is from genome assembly GCA_902797775.1 of uncultured Erysipelotrichaceae bacterium. GTDB lineage: Bacteria > Bacillota_I > Bacilli_A > Erysipelotrichales > Erysipelotrichaceae > Bulleidia. Next base: position 13,082 of record CADBUH010000182.1, read on the forward strand.
CTTTACATATATTTTGGTTTAAAGCTTTTCTTATAAGTACACGATCCTCATCCTTTAGTTTCGAAATAACTTCTAGTTTTAAAGATGAATCACCCGCAAGAGCTCCAGCAATTACAGCTGCTTCAATTCCAATTAAGCCATCTGTATTTGGTACTTTGACGCTCTTTACATTTTTAATAATATTCCCTGAACATTTTGCTACAAGAGCTTTCACTGGCTCACCAAGGATATCTGCAGCCACACTTCCTGCATATGAAAGCGCAATTGGCTCTGTACATCCCATGGCAGGCACAAGTTCTTCTTTTAGAATATCAATGTATGCTTGTGAAACATCAATCATTGAAACACCTCAACCTTTAATCACAAACATTGAAGTTTGTATCCTTATACTTCATAAGAATATTCGCCATTTCTACACCATATTCTTTTTCAAATGCATCTAATACATTCTCAACAACACGGTTTCCTTCTGCTAAGAAGATTGCTTTTGTAACTTCTGCATAAGCGAAGAAAGAATGTGCGCAATGATATTCAAAGGACTTTAAGTATTCTGTTTTCTTAGGATGTTTTTCACCCTCTTCAAAGTTTGCATTACGAACGATATGTGTACAGTAATCTGATTTATGTAATGTCTGTAATACATCGTATGTAATATATGGATTGAATCCACGGCAGATTGAATTATCTAAATGTTCACAATAGGTATGTCCTGCTTCAACAAGACCCATATCTTTAAATTGTTTATGCCATGGACAACGAACAATCTTCATTTCAAGATCTGGTGACCAACTTTCAATGGTTGATTTATTTGACCATTCATTTTCAATTGTGTAATCCGTATTAACCCATTCACCATATTCTTGGTAAACACCAAAGGTTAATTCTTGACCATCACGAATTGCACGTTGTGCCATTCTACGACCTCTTTGTTCAGCATAATATTGTGTCGCATGAATGAACGCACGTTTTCCTCGATCACCAAATGCTTTCGTTAATTCTTCATAATATTTCGCAGCGATAAACGCATGTACACACTCATTAAAATTAACCATATATTTCTCCTTTTCACTCCCAGTATGGATTATTTACCAGCGCTAATCTTATCTTTATGGATTGTTCTAGCAACTATTACACCGACAATAACACATAATAAGATTTGTGCATAACCACCACCAAATGGTAACCATTTGAATAAGCCATTCATTGTCATAAGTTTAAAGACAACAGCCATAGGTAGAATAATTAATGTAGACTTAGGATCTAATAAGATTCTTTGCATACACATTGTTCCGAATAAAGATGGTAATAAGTAGTTCAATGCGTGTAATACTGTATCTGGTAATATCGCAAGAATCGCATTTCCTAAAATCGCTACAATTGTCATTGTGCCTACAGAAATAAAGATTGAAATCGCAATACTAATACCAGCTACGATTGTTCCTTTTTCTGTACCAGCTTCTACACCTGTAGCAGATAATGCAGCTGTACAAGCAGGTGCACGAATTTCTTTCGAGTTTCCACATAGATAGGTCATATACATACCTGGAATATGTAGAATTGGATATAGTGTGACAGGGTCAACAATATACCAAGCAAGCATCGCGGATACAAGTCCGATTAAACCTGTGATAACACCACCTGCATTTGGTCTAGCACCAAACACCAAGATTACAACCACAGCAGGGATGAAAATTAATGGTAAGGATAACCAGCTCGTAATTTTTCCAACACGAATGATATATGGAAGATATTCATTTTTATAAACATTTTGTTGTTCTTGCGTAGTCATACGTTACCTCCTAAATAACACCTTTCGCCATGTCAATGAGTGTACAAACGATCATACCAATAATCATACAAATCGTTAGACCCCATTCCTTAACCCATTGTTTAGGATTCTTCTTATCCAAGAAGTGAATGCATGTATATGCTATAGCACCAGCGAATACACCATATGCTTGTGTTCCAAAAGGAATCACTCTATCAATTGTTAATGAGCAGTAAACACCAATTAATGCACCTGTACCAATGATTGGAACAGCAGCCATGTTACCACCAGCTAATTTTTCTTGAACATATTCCATTCTGTCAGAGAATAGAGCAGAGAAGATAACCCAACCAACACATCCACCAGCTTCAACGATACAAGCAGTTGCTAGGAAGTTCGCATCCATTTGTGCACTACCTAACTCAATACCAATACCATCAGCCGCAAATTGAGCTCCTTGTAATTCATAAGTGATAGAACCAATGAAGTTTGTACGTAACCATGCAAATGGAGCCCCATCATACATCATAAGTGCTAACATCGCAGTAATCATTACAAGACATGGTCCTATGGACGTAATTGCTGCAGAACGAATGGATGCCGATACTTGTTCTTTTGTTAAACCAATTCGTAATGCATCATTTTTAGATTTTTTGAAAATAAGGTATGCCTGATAAATAACGATTGCTACACCAGGAATACATGCAATCCACATAATCAAACTATTGGACAGCGCCCTATATTCAGCAGTCATAAGTCAATTGTTCTCCCTTCTTTATTTTATTCGTAATAGTCATCATCAAAATCGATTATTCTTTTGATGTTCTGTTTCTTTTGAAAGTCCCCCTTTTACACTCCTCCTTTCCTCTATCCTTTCCTAAATTGAATTATTTTAATGGTTCAATAAAGTTTGTCTCAATAACTTCTTTC
>CADBUH010000183.1 GCA_902797775.1 uncultured Erysipelotrichaceae bacterium
AAGATAATACTTTGTAATATCAGTAGGTACTAATTTAGCACCACTAGGTTCATGTCCTACAACTAAAGCATAGGAAGTTCTAGGAACATTTGCGAATGCACTATTTATATTAATATATCCACCTAATTGGCTATCTAATCCAACAAGATTAATTCCTTGTGAACCTTCATTTCGTAACATTACACTTTGATTTACTAAAAGTTCAAAATCACTATCATAGAGTATCTTTTTAACTTGGTTTAAACGATCTGTAGATTTGTAATCGAAGTCACCCAGGATTGCGAATTTACCTAGAGGTGCATCAATTTCTTTTAATTTTGTGGTGAGGGCATTAATTTCTTCATTTGATAATTGTGTTACAGCTTCATCAATTAAATCTCCACCAAATAATACAATGTCCGCAGATAATCCATTAATACGATTGATTAATCGATTTAATCTAGATTGATCCATAAAGGTTCCATAATCTAAATCTGAAAAATATAAGATCGAGATATCATTCATTTGTTCAGGAATATAAATAGAGGATAATGTCTCATAGCGTATTGTAAAGCGAAAAGGTGCAGAATAAAAAGCGTCATAAGCCATTAAAGAAATAACCGAGATTAATATCGCAAATAGTAATAAAACTTTATGTAATAATTTCATAAACTTCAATAACAATGATACCACAGATTAGGGTAGATACTTATGGTATAATTTTTGAGATAGTTATGTTAGCGAATAGTTTTATACTAAGTGAAAAATGCTTATTAGGTGTAGATAATCAAGTAAGTGAATCAACACTTCGTTTTATTAATACGGTGATTGATTCGAATATTCCTTTTGTGATACTTCAATACGATCATACAAAGACAAAAGAAGAACTTATAAAGTATTATTCTTCGAAGGGATTAAAACGATTTAAACCTGAGAATTTCTTTTATGTCGCAGAAGCTGCGATTCATCGTCTTAAGTCTTTATATCCCACAAAGAATAAAGTGGCTTATATTGGAGGAAAAGGATTAGAAGAAATCATATTGAAGAGTGGATTTTTAATTGCTTGGGATAAACCAGATTATATTTTTGTAGGACAAGATACAAATGCGACGTATGATGATTATTCCTATATTTTTAATTTAGTCAAACATGGAACAAAATTAATAGCGATTGAAGATGATACATATACCTTAAATAATGATAAATATACCTTAGGGATTGGTAACTTCATTGATATGATTGAAAATGTATCAAAAGAAGTAATTGTACGTATTACAATGCCACAACCTATGATATTAGGAGAAGCATTATCCTATATAAACCAAGCAAAAGAAAACGCGATTTTTGTGGCTGCCGATATTCGTAAAGAAATCGAATGTGCAAATCGCGCTAAAATGAATTCTGTTTATGTTGGAGATACTTTTATGAATGAAGATGTTCATGATTTAAAAGAAATATCTCCTACGTATTTAGTAGAAAACTTAGAAGGTCTTCTTCGCTAAGCAGTTTTGAATAAAGTGTTTTCCTAAATTAAGATGTTTCTCATCATGGGTTAATCGTTCAGGGTGCCATTGTACAGCAATGACATTTTCTTTTTCAAAGCCTTCAACTAAACCATCATAACTAAAGGCACTTGCTTTTAAACTACTACCCAAGTCCTTAATTGCTTGGTGGTGATAGGTATTAACGTAATGGGATTCACCAAATATTTCATATAAGGTTGTCCCTTGAACAAAACTACATTCATGAGATGTATCATTTACTCCTAATGGAGATTCCATTTGTCTTTGGTTATGTTCATGAGGATTAGAGTATTCTTTAAGAATATCTTGGTATAAAGTTCCTCCTTCCGCAACATTAATCACTTGTAGACCTCTACAAATCCCTAATACAGGTTTTGAATGATTTAAGAATGCTTCATATAAATTTAAATCGGATTCATCAATATCAAGATCGGTACATTCGGAGTAGGTATTATCGGTGTGATAAAACTTAGGGTCTAAATCTTCTCCACCTGTAATTACTAAACCATCAAGACATTTTGCGAGTTCATCTGCTTCTTCTTTTGAAACGGTACCAATTAATACTGGGATTCCTCCACTTTGTTTAATGAATTCAAAATAAGAACTATTATCATACAATCTACGATTCGTCTTACTTTCATCATATTCACTACGTGCAGTTAATCCAATGAGTGCTATTTTTTCCATAAGAACCCCTCCAATATAAAGGATTGTATCATTTGTATTGTAGAAAAGGAAATGCTATAATCTTTCAATATAAGAAAGGATGATTTAAATTGGACGATTCTTCTATTCCTCCGTTATTATTCGGAGACATATACAATTTCATTGCTTTAATAGACAATACTAAAACAAGGAGGGCTTTAATATGAGTGATAATACACATATTTTAGTTTTTGTTTTAGTTATTTTAGTTTTTTTCTCTGGCTTATTTTCAGCGATTGAGACAGCTTATTCAAGTGCGAATCGTATTCGCTTAAAGAATTTAAGTGATGAAAAGCCACAAGCTTTAAAAGTATTAGATATTTTAGAGGATTTTGACCGCTTTATAACGACTGTATTAATTGGGAATAATATTGTTAATATCGCAGCAGCTACGATAGGTACAATCATTTTTACGCGTATCTATGGTGGAAATGGTCCTACGATTTCGACTATTGTAATTACCTTAGTTGTCTTATTATTTGGTGAAATTACACCAAAATCAATTGCGAAAAAGATTCCTGAGACATTCTCTTGTGCAACCGTAGGTTTTGTACAATTCATTACTTATTTATTCTTACCTATAAGTTGGATCTTTAGTGGTTGGAAGTATTTGATGGATCGCTTCATTAAAATTGAAGAAGATGATTCAGATATTGCGGATGAATTAATTACGATGGTTGATGAAGCTGAAAAAGAAGGGGATCTAGAAGAACATGAATCAGATCTTATTTCAGCTGCGATTGAATTTAATGATTTAGATGTAAAAGATGTATTAACTCCACGTGTAGATGTTGTGGCAGTAGCATCCAATACACCATTAAAAGAAATCGAAAAAGTATTCCGTATGAATTCTTATTCACGTTTACCAATCTATGAAAATAATATTGATAATATAGTAGGGGTTGTGCACGAGAAGGATTTCTATAACTTATATAACAATGAACAAGATCGTAGTAACCTTCGTCGAATTACGAAACCAGTTATCTATACAAGTGAAAATGTTAAGATTTCTACCTTATTAAAACAACTTCAAAAGGCGAAACTCCATCTAGCTGTTGTATCCGATGAATATGGTGGTACTGCAGGTATTATTACGATGGAAGATATTATCGAAGAGCTTGTTGGTGAAATATGGGATGAGCACGATACAGTCAAAGAATACTACCATAAGATTAATGACAATACATATCTAGTAAAATGCAGTGCTGATATTGAAGATATGTTAGAACGTTTTGGTGTTGAACCTGATGAAGATGACTTTGATTTTATTACGGTATCGGGTTGGGTGATTAATGAATTAGGACATATTCCTAATGTCGGTGAAGAATTTGATTATCAAAATCTTCATATCACAATCACGAAAGCAGACCAAAGAAAAGTATCTGAAATTAAAGTTGTAATTTTAGATGAAGAGAAAGGAGAAGAAAGTGACCAATAACGGTTACTTTTTCATACCTTATGTATCAATTCTTTGTGGATCATACATTTGAAATAGGAGATACGATTTCATTAGATAAAGCACAAGAGCATCACGCGAAAAACGTTGTGCGTCTAAATAATGAAATTGTTCGTATTGTATCCAATGGGATTGGGTATTATGGCAAAGGATATGTAAAAGATAATCAATTCTATATTGATATCTTAGAAAAGGATTCACTTATAAGAGAATTACCATATCAAATAACTTTAGCGATTGCGTTAATTCGTCGTGAGAAAATGGAATTAATCCTTCAAAAAGCGACAGAATTAGGTGTTCATACAATTATCCCATTTATTTCTTCTCGTTGTGTTGTCCAAGAGAAAAAAGAAAAAGGGGATAAGCTCATGGAACGATGGAATCGAATTGTGCAAGAATCTTGTGCACAATGTAAAAGGGATAAGATTCCAACGATTTCATCGATTCAAAAGATTGAAGATCTTTATTCTTTATCTTATGAAAATAAATATATCGCAAATTCAGATTTAGATAATCCTTCTCCTCTATTTCAATCTGTATTACATAAAGGGGATAGTATGATTGTGATTGGACCAGAAGGTGGATTTAGTTTTAATGAAATTGAGCACTTTAAAGAGAATGGATTTACTTCTGTTTCTTTTGGGAATCGTATCTTAAGAGCGGAAACAGCAGCGATTTATGCGATGAGTCTTTTATCCTCTTATTTGGATGAGGTAGGTAAATGAAATTTTTAATTGAAAATATTGGTTGTAAAGTTAATTCATATGATGCGCAAAGTGTCGCTACCTTATTAGAAAATGCGGGATATGAAAGGGTATTTGAGGATGAGGCGGTAGATGTTGCGATTGTTTTTACATGTGCAGTAACGAACATTGCAGCCCAAAAAAGTCGTAAATTAATAAGACAGATTAAAAAGAAAAATGAAGATGCAATTCTTGTGGTTGCAGGATGTTATTCGCAAATTGAATCTGAAGTCTTAAAGGATATTGATATTGTTGTAGGTAGTATCCATAAAACAAAGATATTAGATTATATTGAACAATTTAAAAAGGATCATAAACCGATTCGTGATATTCAAAAATTAGAGAATTTATCTTTTGAAGAAGCGACAATTGACCACTTTGAAACACAAACACGTGCGTATTTAAAAATACAGGATGGATGCAATCAATTCTGTAGTTATTGTATTATTCCATATGCTCGTGGTAGAGAGCGCTCCATGGATCCTGATCATGTTTTAGAAGAAGCGAAGCAAATCTTTAAGAATCATAAAGAAATTGTTTTAACGGGGATTCATACAGGACGTTATGGAAGTGAATATCACTTAACGTTAGCGGATATGATTGAAAAGATATTAGATCAAAGTAGTGATGATATTCGTTTACGTATTTCTTCTATTGAAATGACGGAAGTAGATGATAAATTAATCTCACTTATGAAGAAAGATAATCGTATTGCGAAACATTTTCATATTCCTTTACAAGCAGGTTCAAATGAAATATTAAAGGCTATGAATCGACCTTATACATGTGAAGAATATTATGAAAAAATACAAAAGATTCGTGAAGAAATACCAGATATATCCATTTCTACGGATTTAATTGTAGGCTTTCCTGGTGAAACAGATGAATTATTTGAAAAAACAGTAGAGTTCTTGAAGAAGTGCAAATTCTCTTTTCTTCATGTTTTTCCATTCTCTCTTCGTAGTGGAACGGTCGCTGAAAAGTTAGAACATCCTATTTCTCCAGTTGTTAAAAAAGAACGTGTTAGAAGATGTTTAGCAATTTCAGAAGAATTATATAAAGAATATAAAACTTCTTGGTTGAATCGTACGGTTGATGTATTAGTTGAAAAAACTTCAGAAAATGATTCCTTTGGTCACTCTTCGAATTATTTACCTGTTAAAATAAATAAGAAGACAAACCAAGGTGAATTTGTGGAAGTTGTCTTAAAAGAATTAGATGGTGAAGTATTACAAGGTGAAGTGATTTAAGTATGTTATTGACGAAGTTATTTGAGAATGTTCCTGAAATAGAAATAAAAAGTTTAATGGCAGATAGTCGTAAAAAGAGGCCAGATTCTATTTTCTTTTGCGAAAAAGGAATGATGTTTGATGGTCATCGTTTTGTGGAACAAGCAATTGAAAATGGGGCAAAAGTGATTGTCCATTCTGAACCAATTCAATATAAACATCCAGATATAACGTATATTCGTGTTAAAGATGTAAATAAGGTATTTAATAAGGTAGCAGATGCGTTTTATGGATATCCTTCCCATCAATTAATTATGTTTGGTGTAACTGGTACAAATGGAAAGAGTTCTATTGCGTGTATCATACGTGATTTATTAAATGATAAATTACCTACTGGTTATATTGGGACAATCTCCATTGAATATGGGAATGTAAAGCTTCCTCCATTATTAACGACACCTAGTATTGATGATCTACATGGTATTTTAGGGGATATGGTTCAAGCAGGAATGAAATGTTGTTCCCTTGAAGCTAGTTCGATTGGTATTGAACAAGGTCGTATTAATAGTATTGATTTTGATGTTGCTATCTTTACGAATTTAACGCATGATCACTTAGATTATCATGGAACAATGGAAAACTATTTCTTAGCGAAAAAGAAATTGTTTGATAATTTGAAAGAAGATGGAATTGCGATTACGAATGTGGATGATCCATATGGATTAGAAATTGTAAAAGATTGTAAATGTAAAGTTGTAACCTATGGCATTAAAAATGAATCGGATTATCAAATTACAAAATATACAATTTTTAATGATCATACACAATTCACTTTAAAGATTAATAATACAGAATATGAACTTGAGACAAATTTAGTCGCAGAGTTTAACTTATATAATCTTTTGGCAGTTATAGCAGCACTTCATCAAAATGGTATATCCATTGAAGAAATCATGCCTAAGATTAAAACGATTCATCAAGTAGAAGGTAGAGTAGAACGTATTGATCGAGGACAACCTTTTAATGTCATTGTAGACTTTGCGCATACACCTGATGGGATTAAACAATTATGTGAATTTGCGACAAGTATAACCCCAAAAGAGAATCGTATCATTGCAGTTACAGGTTCTGCGGGACAAAGAGATACCGCAAAGCGTCCAATTTTTGGAGAATTATTAGATAAATATGCAGATATGATCATTTTGACAGAAGATGATCCTCGTAATGAAATCGTAAAAGAAATCTGTGATGATATCGCAAAAGGTATTAAAAGTACACCATATTTAGTTATTGATGATCGTTATGAAGCAATTCGTCAAGCAATTGAGATTGCGGATGCAAAGGATACAATACTAATATTAGGTAAAGGAGACGAAAAATTTATTTATCGTGAATTTGGTAGAGAACCTTATGAAGGTGATGATACAGTCGCAAAAGATGTATTAGATGAATTAATGCAGGAGGATGAAGAGAATGAAATTAAGTAAGTATATTGACCACACACAGTTAAAAGCAGATGCAACAAAGAGTGATATCATTAAACTTTGTGAAGAAGCAAAACAATATGATTTCATGACTGTTTGTGTTAACCCATGTTGGATTCCAGTTGCGAAAGAGATTCTTAATGATACAGATGTAAAAGTCTGTGTTGTGATTGGATTCCCACTTGGTGCTATGACAACTGAATCTAAAGTATTTGAAGCAAAAGACGCTATCGAAAAAGGTGCTGATGAAATCGATATGGTTATCAACATCGCAAAATTAAAAGATGGTGACTATGAATATGTAAAGAATGAAATCTATCAAATTAAACAAGCCATTGGTTCTCATCTATTAAAAGTTATTATTGAATGTTGTTTATTAACAGATGAAGAGAAAGTATTAGCATGTAAAGCAAGTGTAGAAGCAGGTGCTGACTACGTAAAAACAAGTACTGGTTTTTCTACTTCAGGGGCAACTGTTGAAGATGTTAAATTAATGAAAGAGACAGTTGGAGACTACGCAAAGGTAAAAGCTGCTGGAGGAATTCGTACAAAAGAAGAATTTGAGGCAATGATTGAAGCAGGTGCGGAAAGAATTGGAACCTCTAGAGGATGCTCTTTAATCGAATTATAAGCAATTTCATTGCATTTTTGATTTATTGAGACTATAATTTATTTACTGTTTTAGGAAGGGGGGATTTAGAATGCCTAGAGTTATTGTAAAAGAGAACGAAAACCTTGATGATGCACTACGTCGTTTTAAACGTCAAGTATCACGCAATGGTACCCTTGCTGAAGCACGTAAAAGAGAATATTACGTAAAGCCAGGTGTTAAGCGTAAACTTAAAAGTGAAGCTGCACGTAAAGCTAGAAAGCGTGGAAAATAAGAAGCGAATGCTTCTTTTTTTATGCATTTCGTTTATAATAAGAAGGTGTATAGAAAGGGGAATAAACCTTGGCAAGTAAAACAATTACGTTAGAAGATATGACCGGTTTACAGGCAATGAGTTTAATCGGTACAGAAGATAGAAATTTAAAAGTGCTTGAACAATGCTTTGGGAAGGAAATCTCATTCCGTGATAATACATTTACAATTCAAGATTGTGATGATGTAGTTGCGAATCAAATTCAAGAAGTATTAATGGCACTTTATGAAGTGGCACGTAAAAACCAATCAGTTAGTGAACAAGATGTAACATATGCATGTCGCTTAGTTGCGAAAAGTGAAAAGATTAGTTTCGATAATTTATCTGGAACAATCATTGGAAGAACACTTACTGG
>CADBUH010000184.1 GCA_902797775.1 uncultured Erysipelotrichaceae bacterium
CATAACACTTCTATAAACAAGGAAGCTTCCTTGTTTTTTTGATGGCAGTACGATAAAATGAATAAGCATTGCCGCTGTGGCGAAACCGGTAGACGCAGTAGACTCAAAATCTGCCGATAGCAATATCATGTCGGTTCGAGTCCGACCAGCGGCACCATATTTATAAAAAATCAGTATGATAAATACTGATTTTTTCTATGAAAAAAGGTTTTCAGAGATGCGTTTCTGCATTATAATTCATATAAAGTGTTATGAGAAAAGAGTAGTAACTACAGGAGGCTAGAAAGAGAAGGAACTCGAGGCTGTAAGGTTCCTCTAGAAGAATGTAATGAATTCACTTTTCCAGCGAGATTAATCCTCTCCGTAGGTCTGCGTTAAAGATGAATTAAGGTGCGCACAATGTGCGAAACAGGATGGTACCGCGTAATATACGTTCCTGCATAGATATGTAGGAATTTTTTATTTGAAGGAGGAAAGCGTATGATTGAGAAAATCACGCAAGTGCAAGAAGAAGCTCTACAAGAGATTGAAAAAGCAGATACCCTTGAACTCTTACAACAGCTTCGTATTACTTACTTAGGGAAGAAAGGAAAGATTCAAGAGTTAATGTCTTTAATGAGAGACTTAAGTAAGGAAGATAAACCTGCTTTTGGGCAAAAGGTAAATGTTTGTAAGGATGTGGTCACAAACGCAATGGAAGAAAAACAAAAGGTTCTTTCTGCGGGTGCACTTTCTTCCAAATTAGAGAAAGAAAAGATTGATATTAGTTTAGCAGGGGAAAAGATGGAGATTGGAACCATTCATCCATTAATCCTCATCCAACAAGAAATCGAAGACTTATTTGTAGGAATGGGCTATAAAGTCGCAGAAGGACCAGAAGTGGAAAAGGATTACTATAACTTTGAGTTAGCGAATATTCCACAAGACCATCCTGCACGTGATATGCAAGATACGTTCTATATTGATCCTGAGACATTGCTTAGAACACACACAACAGCGATGCAAATGAGAGAATTAGAGAAAGCGAATGGACAACTTCCTATTAAGTTAATTTGTCCTGGTAAAGTGTATCGTAGAGATGATGACGATGCGACGCATAGCCATCAATTCACCCAATGTGAAGGACTTGTGGTTGGTGAACATATTACCCTAGCAGATTTAAAGGGAACCTTAAAATATATGGCAGATGTGATGTTTGGCCAAGGTCGACAAGTACGTTTCCGTCCTAGTTACTTCCCATTCACAGAACCATCCGTTGAAGTGGATGTATCTTGTCCATTCTGTAATGGAAAAGGATGTAATGTATGTAAAGGGTCTGGATGGATTGAAATACTAGGTGCTGGTATGGTTCATCCACATGTCTTAGAGATGAATGGATTTGATCCTGAGAAGTGTTCTGGGTTTGCCTTTGGAGTAGGCTTAGAAAGAGTCGCGATGCTAAAGTATGGCATTGATGATATACGTAATTTCTATACGAATGATATTCGTTTCTTAGAAACGTTTGATCGGTTTGATTAAGGAGGTGAAGCATCATGAAATTAAGTTATAAATGGTTAAATGAATATATTGATTTAAGTGATATTACACCTCAAGAATTAGCCGAAAAGATGACAACCGCTGGTCTAGAAGTAGAAGGGGTAGAGCCTGCTGCTTCTGGTACACATCTAGTGATTGGTGAAATCTTAGAATGTGTGGATCATCCAGATAGTGATCATCTTCATATTACACAAACAAAGGTAGGACCTAAGGAAGAAGATGTCTTACAGATTGTGTGTGGAGCGCCAAACTGTCGCAAAGGATTAAAGGTTATTGTGGCACTGAATGGTGCAGAATTACCTGGTGGAAAGATTACAGCGAAACCAGTACGTGGCCAAGAGAGTAATGGGATGATTTGTTCATTATCCGAATTAGGCGTTGATAAACATTGGTTAACTGAATACCAATTATCCGGCATTGAAGAATTAAGTGATGATGCGCCAGTCGGTGAACATAATGTTTTAGAATATCTAGGACTGGATGATACAATCCTTGATGTTTCTTTAACCCCAAATCGTGCAGATTGTAATGCGATGTGGAATATGGCGAAAGAAGTAGGTGCGATTCTACATAAAGAAGTGCATTGGCCAGATTATGAAGGGAAAAGTAATATTGGTGAACCTACGAACTTTAAAGTAAAACTAGAAACCGAAAAATGTCCAACTTTCTATGGAAAGGTTGTAAACCATGTAAAGGTAGGACCTACACCACAATGGATGGTTAATTACCTACATGCAGCAGGTATTAATTCCATTAATAATGTGGTTGATATTTCAAACTTTGTCATGTTAGAAACAGGACAACCTTTACACTATTATGATTATTCAAAATTACCTGCAGGAGATATTACAGTTGTGGATGATCGTGAGATGAAGATGGTTGCCTTAGATGGAGAAGAATTTGAAATCAAAAAGGGAGACATCTTAATCACAACTGGTGGAGAAGCAACTGGTATCGCAGGTATTATGGGTGGCGAAGAGAGTATGATTGATGAAAATACAAAAGGTATCTTCATTGAAGCTGCTAACTTTGATGCCGTATCCATCCGTAAGACTTCTATTCGTTTAAACCTAATTACCGAAGCTGCACAACACTTCACAAAAGGTGTAGAACCTTTAGCGATGCAAAAGGCAGTGGATCGTTCCGTTCAATTATTAAGTGAATATGCAGATGCGAGTGGGTTTGAAGAAACCATCGTTGTAGGTAAGAAAGAATATGAACCTAAGGTAGTAAAAGAAACCTTAAGTCATTGTAATGAACTCTTAGGGACATCCTTCACAATGGATCAAGTTGTAGAAGTATTAACGGCTTTAGATTTTAAACCAGAAGTAAATGGAGATGAAATTACTTGTCATATTCCAAGTTATCGTACCGATATTGAAAGAAATGCAGATATTGATGAAGAAGTCATTCGTATGATTGGGTTTGATTCTTTAGAAGATACCTTACCTCTTATGAGTGCTACGGTAGGACAATTATCTCCAATTCAACGTTTACGTCGTAAGACAAGAGAAATAATGACCGGATTTAACCTTCATGAGATTATTACGTATACCTTAGTAAACGATGACTTTATCGAACATGCGTATGCGCCACTTGGTGAAGCCGTAGCCTTAGCGATGCCAATGAGTGAAGCACGTAAATATGTTCGTACAAGTTTAATGAATAGTGTCTTAGAATGTGCGCAATATAATGAAGCACACCAAAGTTCTAATAATAACTTCTATGAAATTTCAAAAGTTTATGCGAAAGATAAGGAAGAAGAACGTCTAGCGATTTTATTAGATGGTAGTCTTCATGAAGATTTATTACATAAGACAAATCTAAAAGGGGATTTCTATACATTAAAAGGAATACTTGTATCTTATCTAGAGAAATGTGGTTTCCAAGGTAGTCGTATTCATATCAATCCAAATGAATCGGATACCGAGCATTTCCACCCATACCGTAGTGCAGAAGTATGGTTAGATAAGAATAAATTAGGTGTATTTGGAGAAGTTCATCCAGAATACGCAAAGAAGTTTGATTTAAAGAATGTGGTTTACGCAGAAATTTCTTTAGATGGACTCTTATCTTCTAAGGCAAGTAAAGTACGCTTTGTACCATTAGAAAAGTATCCAAGTGTTTCTAGAGATATCGCTTTCGTAGTAAAGAAAGAAGTAAGTGCGAAAGAACTCTTAGAGGCTGTACGTAAAGCAGGTAGTAAGATTGTGAAATCTGCAGAAATCTTTGATGTATATGAAGGGGAACACGTAGAAGAAGGTTCTAAATCGGTAGCCCTTCGTATCATCTATCAATCTTCTGACCATACACTTACAGAAAATGAGATTCAAGAAGCACACAATCATATCCTAGAAGGATTAAAAACACGTGTGAATGCACAATTAAGAGCGTAGAAAGATCAATGAAGAAACTCTTTCGTTATGTATACTATACCGTGTGTATATTTCTTTTATACACACGGTATATTCAAGCTTATATCGATCCATCTGTGATGACCTATACCATCCAAGCAGTGGCTGGTATGATGATCGCACTTGGAACTTTTCTTGGTATTTATTGGCGTCGCTTACGTCGTATTCTTCAAGAGAAATACCATCTTGATTTTCAAACGAATAAAGAAGTGGAGAAGGATGACTTCTATCTTTATGATTCCAGTATTGATCAAGAAAAGATTACACCTACGATTCGCGTTTCAAGTGATCCTACAAAAGAGAAATCATCAATATCTTTTCGAACCGGTTTCTTATTAAGTTTAACCATTAGTTTTGTATGGATGTTTTATGCACCATTACAATTATATTTCTCTAATATTCATGAATTTAAATATGATTTCTATGCGATTATTCCTACGATTCTATTGATGTTTGCGGTAGGGTTTATCGTAGGATTACTTGTATATTATGTATTTCATAAACTTCATGAAAAAGCGTTTCTACTATTATTACTCATAGGTGTCATTGTATTAGTTGGCTCTTACGTTCAAGGAAATTTCCTAATCCAAGATTTACCTAGTTTAGATGGAACAGCTTATGATTGGAATAATCATACCTTTGG
>CADBUH010000185.1 GCA_902797775.1 uncultured Erysipelotrichaceae bacterium
GATGCAAATAATGAACTTCAAAACATTGGTGCACAAATCACAAAATTAGATAAAGTCGTTAATAACTTACCTGAACTTATCCAAAATGCTAGAGGTGTCGTACCTAATCTAGCAGAAGTTCTCCATAAAGATTATTCAACAAATAAAGAACGTGGAGTATTCCTTAAACATTTGGAAGTTGATAAACAAGTCAAATTAATTACTTCTCAATTAAAAGAAGACTTAGATAAGTTAAAACAAGGAGATCCAACCGATGTTGCAGAACATCTTGAAGATTATAAAGCAAGATTAACACAATTAGATGATGCGGTATTAAAAGAATCGCAAGCATTTGATGAATGCAATCGCTTATTAAAAGATACAAATGATTTACTAAAAGCGACAAATATCAATGCGAATTATATTTCTGAACAATTTGAAAAGTCGAGTGAACGTTTAGGTCTTAATGACTTAGAAGAAACAATTAAAGCACAAAATGAGTCACTTGCTCAATTAAAGAAGGATAAAGAACATGTAGATGAAATGCTACAAAGTGATAGTTATCCTGCAAGTGAGGTATTGTTGGTATTACAACAAATGGCAACTAAGCTCGCAAGTACATCGAAAGGCTTTGATGATATTCGTTTACAGATTGATGGTGCAAGTTCGGATGAATCTAGAGCTAAAGAACAATATCAAAAACTACAATTAACAATGAATGAAATTAAAGCGAAAATTGTGAAGAGTAAAATTAATAGTATTTCTGAACAATATGAAGAAGATATGTCAAAAGCGAATGAATATCTACGCGTATTAGATGATTTAATGAAAGAACCTTCTTTAAATGTTAATTTATTGAATGCAACTTTATCTGACGCATTAGATTTCATTGCTGGACTATATAACCAAGTATCTAATTTAGTTCGTTCTGTAGAGATGGTAGAAGAAACGATTGTTACAGGAAATCGTTATCGTTCTACCTATGCTGATATCGATTATGGTTTATCAAGAGCGGAATTAAGCTTTAGAAATGGTGACTTCACAAATGCATTAAGTGTAGCATTAAATACTGTAGAAAAGATTACTGCGATCAATTATAAAAAGAATACGGAAGGAACTGCTGAGAGTGCCTAATCAAAGAATTTATTTTGATCATTCCAGTACTACAAATATTCATCCAGATGTTTTAGAAACGTATATTGAATTATTAAAAACGCATTATGCAAATAGTGAATCTCTCTATGATGAGGGAAGTGAAATAGCTAGGATGATGGAAAAAGCCCGAGCATCAATTGCTGGGCTTTTAGGTATTCACAACGATGAAGTATTATTCACTGGTAGTTCTAGTGAATCAAATTCTTTAGCAATTAAAGGGGTAGCCTTTACAAACTTAAATAAGAAACATATCATCACAACACAAGTTGAACATTCTAGTATTTTAAATGCTTGTGAACAATTACAACGTGTATTTGGTTATGAGATTACCTACTTACCAGTGAATCAATTTGGGGTTGTCTCTTTAGAAGATTTAAAAGCTGCATTAAGAGAAGACACAATGCTTGTATCCATTATGCATGTCAATAATGAAGTAGGAACGGTAAATCCTATAAAGCAGATTGCAGAATATGTTAAAACAAAATCCCATGCATATTTTCATGTGGATATGACACAATCAATCGGAAAGATTCCTGTGGATTTAACAAATATTGATTTAGCATCAATCTCTGCACATAAAATAGAAGGTTTAAAAGGAAGTGCGATTCTCATTAAGAAAAAACATGTTCCAATGGAACCTCTTATTAATGGTGGTGAACAAGAATATGGATTACGTGGTGGGACAAGTAATGCAGTAGTAAATATGGTATTTGCGAAAACATTACGTCTTGCTTTAGAAAATGAAACAACCCATTATCAATATGTGCAATCTTTGCATGATTATTTTATGGATAAACTAAATGATATTCCTGGTATTGAATTTAATACAAATGAATTTAGTATTCCACATATTATTAATTTTTCTTATGAACCAATTCCAAGTGAAGTTATGCAAAATGCTTTAAATCAAAGAGGATTTCTAGTATCTGCACGTAGTACTTGTGATAGTAAATCCATTAATCCGAGTCATGTGTTAAAAGCGATGGGATTTAGTGATAAGAGGGCATCTAGTTGTATTCGATTAAGTATTTCACATGAGAATACTTTAGCTGAAATTGATGCATTCATAGATAGTTTAAAGGAGATTATTCAACTATATGGGGAATAAATATGACACAATCCTAATACGATATGGAGAATTAAGTACGAAGGGTAAGAACCGTAAAGATTTTATTAAACGTTTAGAATTAAACTTAAAGAATGCCTTACGTAATTATCCTAATTTAACTTATCAAAGAACATTTGATCGTATTTATATAAAACTTACGGATGAGAATCCAGACGAATTAAAAGAGATTATTTCTAAAGTATTTGGAATAAGTTCCTTTTCTTTTACAGAAAAAGTGAAATCAGACTTGGATGTTATTAAAGAAGCTTGTCTAAATTATGCAAAATCAATGAATGAACCTAAAACATTTAAAGTAATTACAAGACGTCATGATAAGTCATTTCCTTTAAATAGTGATGGGATTAATCGTGCAGTTGCTTCGGATATTTTAAAGAATACGAATCATAAAGTAGACGTTCATCATCCTGATTTTTCAATTCAAATAGAAGTTCGTGAAGAAGATACCTATATTACAAGTGAAAAGATTCCTGGAGCTGGAGGATATCCAACAGGTATTAATGGAAAAGTATTATTACTATTATCTGGAGGAATTGATTCTCCTGTAGCGGCATATGAATTAATGAAAAGGGGTCTAGAAGTAGAAGCAATCCATTATGCTTCTCCACCTTATACATCCGAAAATGCGAAACAAAAAGTATTGGATTTAGCTTCTTTAATAAGTGTTTATCAAGGTTCTATGCGTGTGAATGTGGTGAACTTTACAGATTTACAATTAGAAATCTATAAAGCTGTAGGGGATTCCTATGCGATTACAATCATGCGTCGTATGATGTTTCGAATTGCGGAGCGTTATGCAAAAGCACATAACTGTTTAGCTATTGCAACAGGGGAAAGTATTGGTCAAGTTGCTTCACAAACATTAGAAAGTATGTCGGTTATTAATGAAGTGATTAATATACCAGTTATTCGACCACTTGTATGTATGGATAAACTAGAGATTATCAATCTAGCAAAAAAGATTAATACCTATGAATTATCCATTCTTCCATTTGAGGATTGTTGTACAATATTTGATCCTAAAAACCCTGTTACAAAACCAAAAAGTGATAAATGTTATGAATTAGAAGAGAGATTTGATTATGAATCACTCATTGAACAATGTATGCAAAATATTGATAATATAGTAGTATATTCGAAAGAAAAGAAAGAAAGTTTCTTATAGGAAGGTGAAATATGGGATTATTTGGCGGAAATCGTGATGAAGCAATTCGCAAACGCTTCGAAGAAATCTTTGAAAAGGGTAGTACAGAAACCGAAAGTGAATTCTTAGATAGTTTAAATGAAATCACAACAGCTGTTGAACTTAGTGAAACCTATAGTACAAATCGTAAATTAAAAATCTATGAGTTATTATCACAATTAAGTAATTGCTCACCTAAAGAAAGACATAAATACGCAAATAAACTTATGAGAGCATTATAAAATCTTATATATGCATTCATGTTATTTAAGGCTTGTTAGTTTTTTAAAATTTACTATAATAAAGATGTGACATAGGTCACAAGTCATCATCTTTAAGATGATAACAGTGTCGCAACAATCTTACCCCTCAGTTGTGGCATGAAAAAGTAGAAGTATTTCGTACTTCTACTTTTTTAGTTATTATCAGTTATAGAACGATGTTCTAAGCGATAGAGAACAATTTCTGCATTTGTTAAGAATCGTACATCTGTATCGGTTGTTCCTACACCATTGGTGATATCTAATGTAAAGGATCCATTAATATCATGTTTTCCTCTTAAATATTCTTCGGAACCAGGTGGTAAATAACTTGCGCCAAATCCCCAGAAGGCTTGTCCACCATGGGTATGACCTGCAAGATAATACTTTGTAATATCAGTAGGTACTAATTTAGCACCACTAGGTTCATGTCCTACAACTAAAGCATAGGAAGTTCTAGGAAC
>CADBUH010000186.1 GCA_902797775.1 uncultured Erysipelotrichaceae bacterium
CCTTTAATCATCTATTCCAATATTCTATTTTATATTTTCTTAAATATTCTTATCAGTTGGATAAGTTATAAGATTGGTTTTAATATGTTAGAACATATTATGTTTCTATGGTTACCTTATCTCTTATTCATTCTACTTCAAGGGTATCTCTATGATAAAAAAGCCAATTCCATCTCCCACCCTTATTTCTGTTCATTCTTTAGTAACGTAGCTACCTATGCGATTGGTTTAGCACTCGTGGACTTTGTGCCTCGATTATTCACAATTATTTAATACATCGTTATTGGAGGGGTAATATGAAATTAAATGATTCAATACTATTTAAAGGGTTTAAAAAAGAACTCCTTAATAAGTTTGGGGATGAGAAAACTTCTTTCATATGGAAGGATGCCCAAACCTACTTACAAGATCTTGAAAAGAATTATCCAAATCTTGAAAAGAAAGAATCCATCTTTCCTACTGTAGCACTTTATCGTGCGATTGAAAAACACGCAAGTGGTGAAGCACTTCCCTTTATAAGAGATTATGGAACGAAGATTGGATTAAAAGTTGGTAATATTATAAAAGTTATTACTGCACTTCCTGGTGTTCCAAATCTACTATGGAAAAAGATGGATGTAGTCGCTAATAAGATGAGTAGTGGTTATGAGTGTAAAGATGTAATAGTTACAAACCATCAATTAAAAATGAATGTGATTGGATGTCCTTTATATGATGGTGCTAAAAAATTAGGTACTCCAGAAGCTGCACAATTATTCTGTTATATGGATAAAGTATATATGACTAAGATGCGTGGAGTAGCTTATCAACGCACGAAATCAATTGCTGAAGGTGATGATGTTTGTGATTATCAACTTACCGATAGTCGATAAAAGTTATTAGGAGGAAATGGAATATGAAAGAGATGAAATCTCTAATGGAAACAAATGTTTATAGTGTAAAAGGTAAAGTACTCATTGTAGGATCTTGTCTTTTTGAAGTATTTCCAGAAACCTATTCCACGTTTCGTTCGATGGTAGATGAAATCTATACCCTTTGTCTTGAGACAACGCATATTAATATGGCTATCACAAAATTATCTGCGATTTTCGCTACAGGACAAGTAGAAGAAATGATCTTTGCGAGTGTTGATCGTTCTCCTCATTGTACACAAATGCATTACATCATGCATGAAATAGAAAGAACACTTCCGAACCATGTTCCGGTGAAGCATTACGTTGTAACAGAAGAAGGAATGGTAGAAGTAAGTGAACGTGCAATTGATCTATCAAAATCATTAGCGAAGCTTTCTAAGATTCAATAACCCTAACTAAAGACTTATGGATACTAAAAACTGTAAGTCTTTTTATATTAACTTACAGTTTTATTCATTTATCCTATAGCACAATCGTTAATACATTCATACCAAAGGTTGTTTGATAATTCATTTCTTTCGCTAACTTAGATACGAGTTTAATTCCTATATTCTTAACTGGATCTTCTGTATCAACTATTTTTAATTTAGATTTAGGATCAAAAGGTACACAATCATCGCGTAGTCTTAATGTGACTACCCCTTTTTCAATTCCTGCATATAAATCTAATTGGTGTTCTTTATTATCTTTTGTGAAACCATGTTCAATGACATTGCCTGCCATTTCTTCCATACAAAGTGCTGCATACATGGAGCGTTGATGATCAATCTCATGTGCTTCACAGAAGTCTTGAATCTTTTTCGAGATGGATACCACATCTTCAACTTTATTAACGGTTAATGTGATTGTCTGATCTGGATTTAATTCATCCCCTAGCATGAATAACTCTTCTACTTTATGAACCATACCTTTATTCTTCACAATAGCGGTTGTGGTGATAATGATGAGCGTAATACATTCTGCGATTGTATAGAGTGCCCATATAGCTCGAATTCCAAATACTTTTGAAAGTATCGCACAACAGAATAATGGTGTAAGAATACAGTTAATGAGATAGACAATATTACAGAATTTAACCTTTCCTTGGCTTTGTAAGATACCTATAAATAAGAGTGTAATAATATTGAATGGTGCCGAAATACAATAGAAGATTAATAATTCTCTTGTTGTAGGGATAATCATATCCTTCGCTCCAAATACCATCGCAATCTTATCCCCAAAT
Organism: uncultured Erysipelotrichaceae bacterium; assembly: GCA_902797775.1. Classification (GTDB taxonomy): domain Bacteria; phylum Bacillota_I; class Bacilli_A; order Erysipelotrichales; family Erysipelotrichaceae; genus Bulleidia. The sequence goes on from CADBUH010000186.1 coordinate 2,137, forward strand.
CCAATAGCCACCATTAATTTAATAGCCGCAAATAACCATCCATAAAAGATAGCTGTCTTCATTAATTTCTTTAAACTATCCACATTCTTTTCACCAATAAAGACACTTCCTAATATAGAGATACAATTTCCTACACCAATATTGAAACTATCAAAGAAGATAGAACTTGACGCAAGAATCGCCAATGCACTAACAGCTACTTCTCCACCTACTTCAAACGCAAATCGATTAATAAACACATTACGTAATGCATATAAGATTGCGGCTAAAGAACTAGGTGAACCAAATAGTAAGATATTCTTTATAACACTTGGTTGAAATAAATTTAGTTTGAAATCAACCATGTCTTTTTGTTTAAGAAGATACAGTACCACAAAGATTACAGTGCAGTAATTACTAAAACTAGACGCAAGTCCTATTCCTCGAATACCACCATGGAATAGAAATACATTTGCTAAGCCAAAAACAAGATTGAAGATTCCTACGATAACTGTCGCTAGTAATGAAATGCCTGACTTATTATTAATTTGAAGAAAGATCATAAAGGTTGGAAGCATTAATAAAGGTACAATCCCAATACTTAAACTACGAATATATTGTCCACACCCTTCTAATAATTCTCCACGTGCACCAAACGAAATCGCTAATTGATTAGAGAAAAGAAATATTCCAATGGTTAATACAATTCCTACACTAATGATTGTAAGCATCGCATTCACAAATACTTCATTAATCTTTTTAATTTCCCCTTTTCCCATATGACGACCACATAGGATGACAGATCCTCCCGAAACAATCGAAGCTAACCCTGCTAATAGAGCACTCATAGGCGCAATCAAACCAATTGTACGCATCGCATTTGGCTCAAAGTAATTTCCTACAATTAAACCATTTAC
>CADBUH010000187.1 GCA_902797775.1 uncultured Erysipelotrichaceae bacterium
ACACCTACATCTTCACATAGTTCACGAATCGTAATCGCATTTCCAGTACGCTTAGACATCTTAACTTCTACACCATCTTCTACCATACGTACCATTTGGATTAAATCAACGGTTAATGTATCATCTGGATAACCAAGCGCTTTTAAAGCAGCTTTCATACGGGTTACATAGGAATGATGGTCTGCACCCCATAAATCGATTAAGGTATGATATCCTCTTTCAATTTTATAGACATGATTTGCGATATCTGGAGTTAAATATGATAAAGTTCCATCACTCTTACGTAATACACGATCTTTATCATCCCCATATTCAGTACTCTTAAACCAAAGCGCTCCATCCATTTCATAAAGAAGATTTCTTTTCTTCATTTCTTCTAGACAAGCGTTAATACGTTCTTTATCATTTTCATAAAACATTGTTTCATGAACCCATGAATCAATTCTTACACCATACATTTTTAAATCACGATCAATCTTTTCAAGTTCTCTTGTTTTCCCTAAAGCCATAAAGTATTCGAGACGATCTTTTGGATCTGCTTCTAGCCATTTATCGCCATCACTTTTTGCAATTTCAATCGCAATATTCTTTACATCTTCTGCATGATATCCATCTTCTGGTAATGGATATTCTTTTCCAAAGTATTCAAAATAACGTGCAATTAAGGATTCACCAAGCATGACGATTTGATTTCCTGCATCATTCACATAGTATTCTCTTAAGACATCATAATCACTGAATTCCATTAATCGACAAATACTATCACCCCATGCTGCATTTCTTGCATGTCCACAATGTAAATCACCTGTTGGATTCGCAGATATCCATTCAACTAATACCTTTTTCTTATCTCCAGAAGTATTCTTACCATAGTTTTCTTTCGCATTTAAAATTGTATTTATAACAGAGGTTAAAGAACTTTCATTCAACTTAAAGTTAATAAAGCCAGGTCGAGCTACGGATACTTCTTTCGCTACAGATAAATGATTTCTTAAAGAGTTCGCTAACTCTTCCGCAATATCAAAAGGATTCTTATGGAGTGTCTTAGCGAGTTTCATCGCTGCACTTGTCGCATAATCTCCAAGGTTTTTATCCTTTGGTGTTTCAACAACACAGATTGTTTCATCCGCATCTACATCAAAACATTCTTTAATACTTTCTTTGACTGCGAGCGCAATTGTTTCATCAATTCTTGTCATACTTTAACCTCAATTCTATTTATGTTTACTTCTTTTCTTCTTTTGAACGGAAAACCCAAATTTTCCTATTACTTTATCTAATGTATAGTATTGTCCATGACTATAGGTAATTAAATCTGCTTTTTTTAAATCCAAATGATTATTTTCATCTAAATATTGATCATCAATATTCGTTCCTACCACTTCCCCTATAAACATATCATGGCTACCTAGTTCAAGGATTTGTTTCACCTTACATTCGAGACACACTGGACTTTCTTGAATACTTGGAGCTTTTACAACCTGTGAAGGAATTTTCGTTAATTTTAAATCCTTCTCCAATTGAAATTTATCAATATCTCTCCCTGATTTAACTCCAACATAATCTGTCACTTTTGCGAGTTTACGGGTTGTTAAACAGACCACAAATTCACCAGACTCTTTTATTAAAGAATGCGAATATCTTTCCTTACGGATAGAGACGGATATCATAACTGGATCTGAACAAATTGTTCCTGCCCAAGCTGCCGTCATAACGTTCGCATTTCCTTTTGAATCAAGTGAGGTCACTAAAACAACAGGTAATGGATTCAAAAGATTACTCGGTTTCCAATATTGTCTTGCCATAGTAATTATTATAACGTATTAAACGATTTCTTTTAAATGATTAATCAAGTCCTTTGCCCCATTTTCTACTGTATTTGTTTGTATAATTTCAAAGGATAAGGACTCTTTCTCTTTACGTAAAGATGCATTCTCATAGAGATTCTTCATCGCTTCCGCATAGGCTTCCACATTTTCATTTTCAACCACAATGACACTATCATTTAAAGCTTTAAAATGCATTCCCGCAACACACTTATCACTTGTGATGACAGGTAAACCAAAGGACATCGCTTCATTAATCACAAGTCCCCAAATATCATAACGTGTAGGTAGAATAAACACATCCGCAAGTGCGTAATGTTCTTTAAGTTCTTCATCTGATAATAAAGAGATAAATTTAATATTAGGAATATGATATTTATCAATTAAAGCTTGCACATTCTCTTCGACACTTTCACTAATAATATAAAGTTTACTCTTATCTTCACATCCACTTTGATGGAACGCTTTTACTAAGATATCAAACCCTTTACGTGGTACAGGTCTACCAATACTTAAAAAGATGAATTCATCTTCTGGAATTTGGTATTTCTTTCTTAATTCTAATTTTGCTTCATGAAGTTGTTTATTATGAACCATATCACTCTCTTTTAAAGAAGATTGTTGGTAATGATAAATCTTTTCTTGTGGTACACCATAATACGTAAAATATTGATCGGTTATACTTCCAGAGCTAAAGAAATAATCATGTCGATTCATGAAATAAGAAATAATCTTTTCCATTATAAAATTACGTTTAATAGGTAATCCCCCATCCGCAATTAAAACTGTCTTTTTATGATATTTTTTAAAGATACCAACTGCGTATCTACCTTCTTTTGTTGTATAAACAGAATCAACTAAAATATCATGTGTCTTCGCACATTCTTCTAATACACCTTTATAGTCTTCTTTAAGGTATACAATGTTCGCACTACCTGCATGATAATCATAAAAACTTTCATGACGATGGGTAGAAGCCACATCTTTAAGAACGATTGTTAAATCAACTTCTTCTGAAATTAATCCCCATAACTCCATCTTATATTTCGAAGCTATAGCTGTTAAAAAACATACTTTTGGTTTCATATCCTATAGTATACCATTTCTTAGACTTTTCTTAAGCACACAATACATTCCACATGATTACTCCAAGGAAACATATCAACAGGAACCACTTCCGTTACTTGATACTTTTTAAGTATTTGGATATCTCTTTTTTGGGTTTCTGGATAACAAGAGATATAGACAATACGTTTTGGTTCTAATCGTTCAATTTGTTTCATACTATTCTTAGACATTCCACTTCTAGGTGGATCTAATATTATTACATCAAAATGTTCATCGACAATTGTTAAGAATTCATCAATATCCATTGCATAGAATTGGATATTCTTTCGATGATTTAACTTTGCGTTTTGTTTAGCGAGTGCGATTGCTTGTTTAGATACTTCTACACCAATCACATTTTTCGCATTATGCGATGCACAAATGGAAATTGTTCC
>CADBUH010000188.1 GCA_902797775.1 uncultured Erysipelotrichaceae bacterium
GTTATACATGTCGTTACCTTCACGTGTTCTTTCACCAACACCCGCAACGACAGAACGTCCACCATGTTCAATCGCAATATTATGAATTAATTCTTGCATTAATACGGTTTTCCCTACACCGGCACCACCGAATAATCCAATCTTACCACCCTTTGCATAAGGACATAGTAAGTCAATAACCTTAATTCCAGTTTCAAGAATTTCAGCTGTTGTTTGTTGTTGCGCAAACGTAGGAGCTTCTCTATGAATTGGATGATACTCTTTTGCGTTTACTTCTCCTAAACCATCAATCGGTTGACCAAGCACATTAAACATACGTCCTAGTACTTCATCCCCTACTGGAACTTTAATTGGTTCCCCTGTATCTTCACATTCCATTCCTCTAACAAGTCCATCTGTTGAACTCATCGCGATACATCTAACAATGTCATCACCAATGTGTTGAGCAACTTCTGCAGTCATTGTGTCTGTATCATTTACTTTCACATGAATTGCATTTTTAATAGTAGGTAAATGTTCTGGAGAAAAACGTATATCGATAACTGGTCCAATAACCTGTACAATTTTTCCTGTTTCTGACATTTTACTTCACCTCTTTCTATACCGCTGATGAGCCACCGACAATTTCGGTGATTTCTTGGGTAATTGCTGCTTGTCTTGCTTTGTTATATTCAAGTAATAATTCTTCACCTAGTTCATTTGCGTTATCTGTTGCCGTCTTCATCGCAACTCTTCTTGAACCTTGTTCACTTGTAGTAGATTCCATCCAATCTGCATACGTTACATTACGAATCATCATTGGAATTAAATTCTCTAGAATTGTCTTCGCATCTGGTTCAAATAAGGTTTCAACCTTCATACCTTCTTCTACCTTTTTAGGTGTATTTAACTTACAAGGTAATAAAGTATCTACTTTTGGACGGAACGTCATTGTATTCACAAAGTTTGTATAGATTAGTTGTACACCACCTACTTCATCATTTAAGTAGAGATGGATACCTTCATCTACATATTCTTTTAATGAGAGAAATGTACTACGATCGGAAGAAATAGGACTATCATTCAATAGGTTAAACCCTTCTTCCTTCATCGTATGATACAAACTTGTACCAATTAATATCGTAGGATCTGATTTATTAACGAATTCTCTAGCTGCTTTAAGAATATTCAAGTTATAGCCACCACATAATCCCAAATCACTACAAAAGACAATCGACATCCTCTTAGGACTCTCTTTTTGTGTGATGAGAGCACTTTCAACATCAGGATTATTCGCAACAATCTCATCTACGGTATATTGTAGACGTTGTGCATAGAGTCGATTCGCTTCCATCTTCGCCCTTTGTTTAAATAACTTTGCGTTCGCAATCATTTCCATTGCTTTCGTTATCTTTTTTGTCGAATTAACGGATTTGATACGAGAACGTAAAGCTTGTTTTGATTGTGGCATCCTTACGCTCCTTTAACTAACTTAAATTCTTCTAATGCAGTGCGCATTTCTTCTTTGAGCTTTTCTTGTAGCTCGTCACTTAAGTCTCCTGTCTTTTCAATTTCATTGAGTAGACTTTCATTCTTCTCATGGAAATAACGCAACATGGACTTTTCAAAATCACGAACATTCTCTACTTCTATTTCATCTAAGAATCCATTCTTAGCAGCGAATAGTGATAATACTTGATTAACCATAGACATAGGTTGATATTGTGGTTGTTTTAAGAGTTCTGTTAACTTAGCACCATGATCAAGAATCTTCTTAGTGTTTGCATCTAAGTCAGAACCAAATTGCGAGAATGATAACATTTCATTATATTGTGCAAGTTCTAGTTTTAAACTAGAAGATACTTTCTTCATTGCTTTTGTTTGTGCACTTGAACCTACACGTGATACAGATAAACCTGAATCAACTGCTGGTCTTACACCCGCATTAAATAATTCTGTTTGTAAGAAGATTTGTCCATCTGTAATTGAAATAACATTTGTAGGAATATAAGCAGAAATATCACCTGCTTGTGTTTCAATGATAGGAAGTGCAGTTAAAGAACCACCACCTAATTCATCATTTAATTTCGCAGCTCTTTCAAGTAAACGAGAATGCAAGTAGAAAACATCACCAGGGTAAGCTTCTCTTCCTGGAGGTCTACGAAGTAGTAGAGACATTGTACGATAAGCTACCGCATGTTTACTTAAATCATCATAAATGATTAAGACATCTTTTCCTTGCTCCATCCATTCTTCACCCATAGCACAACCTGCATATGGCGCAATGTATTGAAGTGGTGCAGAAGTAGATGCAGATGCATTTACGATTGTTGTATATTCCATTGCATCATTTTCACGTAGTTTTTGAACAAGACGTGCAACCGTACTTTCTTTTTGTCCAATTGCTACATAGATACAATTTACATTCTTACCTTTTTGATTAATGATTGTATCCATCGCGATTGCTGTTTTACCAGTTTCACGATCTCCAATAATAAGTTCACGTTGTCCCTTACCAATTGGAATCATTGTGTCTATTATTTTTAAACCTGTCATAAGAGGTTGATAAACAGAACGTCTTGTCATAACACCTGGAGCCACTCTTTCAACAGCTCTCGTAGAAGACGTTTTAATATCTCCTCTACCATCAATCGGTTGTCCTAATGCATTTACAACTCTACCTAATAAAGCATCTCCTACAGGAACCTCTACAATTCTTCCTGTACGACGTACTTCATCACCTTCTTTAATTAGTGAATCATTCCCAAATAATACTGCACCAATATGATCTTCTTCTAAGTTTAAAACCATACCAATGACACCATGTGGGAATTCTAATAGTTCTGAGGACATCGCTTTTTCGATTCCTTGGACCATCGCAATACCATCACCAACACTAATAACATAACCTACATCATCAGAATGGATTTCTTGCTCATAGTTTTTAATCTGTTCTTTTATAAGAGCACTTATTTCTTCTGGTCTCATTTCTTTCATGCAAGTCCTCCTCCTTTCAATAACGCTTCTCTCATTTTATCTATCTTATATTTCATTGATACATCTGTAACATTGTTTCCAATGACTACCTTAATACCCGCAAGTAATGATTTATCAATTCGATTCTTAATAAGAATTGTTTTCTTTGTTTTAATTTCTAATGCTTTTTTAATTCGCTCTAAATCTTCTTCTTTTAGAGTTCGAGCTGAATAAACGATTGCTTCTTCAATATTTAATGATTCGTTTGCTTTACTAATAAATGCTTTTAAAATATCAGGTGCACTTGTTATTCTTCCTTTATCAATTAATAACTTTAGGAAGTTTCTCATTTCTTTATCTAAAGAGTTCTCAAAGACTTTATCTATAAATTCTTTCTTTTCTTTTTTCGCTATTTTGACAGCACGAAAAAAGTAAATCACTTCCGGATTATCTTCTAACACTTGTAGAAGTGTCTCTGCTTGACTCTTTTTCTCTACAACTGCCTTTTCCTCTTCCGCGAGTGAAAAGAGAGCTTCTCCATATCGTTGTGCAACTTCATTAAGCATTGTCTGTCGCTTCCTTTACAAACGCATCAATCGCTTCACGATCTAAGTCTTCCCCGTTTTTCTCTTCTAATAGTTTTCCTGCAGCCGCAAGAGCAACTTCAACCATTTCCTTTTGCATAGAACGATACATTTCTTCTCGTTCAATTTCGATTTGTTCACTTGCCTTCTTACGTGTTGCATCTGCTTCTTTCGTAGCTTGTGCTAAGATACTTTCTTTTTCGTTTCTTGCTTCTTTTACAGCTGCATTCACAATTTCTTCAGAACGAAGAGATGCTTGCTGTAACTCTTCTTTTGCAAGATTACGATCCGCAAGTGCTTCCTCTTTTGCTGTTTCACTCTTTGATAAATCATCTTGCATCTTATCTGAACGAACCGTTAAGAATTCTTTTACAGACTTCCACAAGAATTTTTTCATTAGTAAAAACAATACAAGTGTTGAGCAAAGTTGAACAACCATTGTTATTGGATTTGGAATCAATTGGCCAATGATATCAACATCAATCATTTTGGCTCCTTATTAGTAAACGAATATTAATAGAATAGCGACAAGTAATCCATAGATCGCACAGGTTTCACTTAATGCGATACCTAAAATCATAGTGGAACGGATTTTACTTTCTGCTTCTGGATTTTTTCCAATTGCTTCAACTGCAGCAGCAGCTACACGACCTTCTCCTAATCCAGTACTGAATCCTGTTAATACAGCTAAACCAGCTCCGATTGCAATTAAACCTCTAGCAATATCCATAATCAAAAACCTCCTTAAGCTTTCTTTGCCTCATCTGGTATATCATTGCCAATTAATACCATTGTTAGTGTTACAAATACTAACGTCTGGATAAAACCAGCAAATAGATCAAAATATAAATGTAGAATTGGTGCAATAATAGGTCCTAAAAAGTTAAAGACACCTGTTGTATTACCAAACCAACTCGCAACAGTATTGGATAATACTTGTGCGAAATTATAAACTAACTGCATCATAATTCCACCACATAAAATATTTCCAAATAAACGTAATGACATTGAAATCATTGTTGAGAACTTTCCAATAATATTCATTGGTAACATAATTGGTAATGGTTCTAAGAAGGAATGAAACCAAGCTTTTACACCATCATATTTAAATTCAACAATTTGAATTAATACCCAAGTAATAAACGCTAACAATAAGGTTACACTTAAGTTAGCTGTAGGTGAACTTAAACCAAATAATCCAACGATATTAGAAACAAATATATAAAGCCATAACGTTAAAATATAAGGAGTTAACTTTTGTGCAGTTCTTTCTCCAACATTATTTGTAACATTACGATAAACCATTTCAACAAGCCAAATGATAGGTGTTACAATCCCTTTTGGTTTTTCTAACGGGTTTGCTTTATCTACTGCTTTTGAAAGAAGAATAATGAATACTCCCAAAATAATCGTAATTAGTATGATTACATACACATCACTTTGTATTGTCATTTGGTTTCTCCTTTCTATATATAATACTTAAATATTGTAGCATGCTAGGATTGATGAATCACGTTATTCTCATAAATCCTACCTTGAAATTAAATTTACTGTACTCTTATATCTAAGATACAATCTTATTGTAACAATTTAATATATACATAATAATACATAATTCGTTACAAATTAATGCATTTATTGCATAAATATAAAGGAAGAGGCACCTTCTTATCAAGATGCCTCTTCGAGGGTTTATATGGCTATTCCTACTTAAAGAATAGTAATAGCATACCTGCCGCAACAGCTGATCCAATAACACCTGCTACGTTTGGTCCCATTGCATGCATCAATAGGAAGTTTGATGGGTTGTATTTTTGTCCTTCTTTTTGTACAACACGAGCTGCCATTGGAACTGCAGATACACCTGCTGCACCAATGAGTGGGTTTGTCTTTCCACCATCAAGCTTGCTCATGAGTTTTCCTAGAAGTACACCACCTGCTGTACCCATAGAGAATGCGATGACACCTAATACAATAATCTTAATTGTTTCTGCTCTTAAGAACATTTCAGCAGATGCCTTAGCACCAACTGTAAGACCTAAGAAGATTGAGATAATGTACATTAATGAATTTTGTAAAGCATCTACTAAGTGAGGTACTTGTCCAGATTCTTTAATAACATTACCTAACATCAACATACCAATTAATGGAGCAGCATCTGGTAGTAATAATACAGTGAATATTGTAACTATGATTGGGAATACAATCTTTTCTGTTTTACTAACTGGACGTAATTGTTCCATCTTAATCTTACGTTCTTTTTCCGTTGTTAAGGCCTTCATAATCGGAGGTTGAATAACTGGAACAAGAGCCATATAAGAATATGCTGCAATCGCAATTGCACCTAATAAGTTTGGTGCCAATTGGCTCGTTAATAAGAGAGCTGTAGGACCATCTGCACCACCGATAATACCGATGGAAGCTGCTTCAGGACCTGTAAATCCTAAGAAGATTGCTCCGAAGAATGTTACGAAGATACCTAATTGTGCTGCAGCACCTAATAGTAAACTCTTAGGGTTTGCGATTAATGGTCCAAAGTCTGTACCTGCACCAATACACAAGAAGATTAATGGTGGATAGATACCTAGATCAACACCTTGATATAGATAATAGAGTAGTCCACCCTTTACATCTCCTACAGGATGTCCCATTAAGTTTGCGAGTGGTAAGTTAACAAGTAACATACCAAATGCAATTGGAATTAATAAATATGGTTCAAATCCTTTATGAATTGCTAGATAGAGAAATAAACATGCTAGCAAGATCATAACTAAATGACCAGGTAGTGGAATGCCAAACAATACAGTATCAAACTGAAATAGTTGAGCAAATCCTGTACTTTCCCAAAAGCTTATGAGAATATCAAGCATTTGTTTGTCCTCCTTCTATCTAGTTGAATGAAACTAATAAATCACCTGCAGAAACGTTATCTCCTTTTTTAACTGCTACAGATTTTACAACACCATCCGTTGGTGCAACGATTTCGTTTTCCATCTTCATGGCTTCGATTACAAGAAGTGTTTGTCCAGCTTTAACGCTATCACCTGCATTTACATCAACAGATAATACAGTACCTTGTAATGGGGCTGTAACATCACCTGCTTGTGCAGCAGCTTTAGGTGCAGCTGGAGCAGCAGCTGGTTTTGGTGCTGCAGCTGGAGCTGGAGCAACTGGTGCTACTGGAGCACTTGCAACTGGAGCGGAACTTCCGCCTAATTCTTCTACTTCTACAGCGTGTGTAACGCCATCAACTGTAATATTAAACTTTTTACTCATTTTATTTTCTCCTCCTAGTGTAAGGAACTCGTTCTAGATAAACGGCTCCAATCTGATTCTGTGTTTAATGGGGTAATGCTTTTAACTACGAAGCTGTTTGCACTTTTGCCAAGATATGCAGCAACTGCTGCAGTAATCGCTGCTACAAGAGCAGTATCATCTTTTTTCTCAACGGCTGGAGCTTCTGCTACAGGAGCAGCTTTTGTCACAGCTGGTGTTGTTTCTTTTGGTTTACGATTAACGACTTTTGAAACTAATGTAATTAAGTAAGAAATCGCTAATAATACAAGGAATACAACGGATATTGAGAATAATGCAACCGTAGTTGCTTGACCGATTGTTAAATTTTCACCAAACATATGTGACCTCCTTAGAGAGGAATGTTACCGTGTTTCTTCAATGGCTTGTCAACACGTTTACCCTTTAGTGATTCAAATGCGGAAATTAAGTATTTACGAGATTCATGTGGCATGATGACATCATCAACATATCCACGAGAAGCTGCGATATATGGGTTCATCATTGTATCTTGATATTCCGCAATCTTTTCTTGACGTTTTGCAACTGGATCTTCAGCACCCTTAATATCTTTAGAGAAGATAATATTTGCAGCACCTTCAGCACCCATAACTGCAATTTCAGTATCTGGCCATGCATATACGAAGTCTGCACCTAAGTGTTTTGAACACATACCAATGTATGCTCCTCCATATGCTTTACGTGTAATTAATGTAACCTTTGGTACACTTGCTTCACTATACGCAAATAGCATCTTTGCACCATGACGGATAATTCCACCATGTTCTTGTGCTGTACCAGGTAAGAATCCTGGAACATCTTCAAGTGTTAATAATGGAATATTGAAGGCATCACATGTACGGATAAAGCGAGAAGCTTTATCTGAAGAGTTGATGTCTAAACAGCCAGCCATCGCTTTAGGTTGTGAAGCAATAACACCAATACTTTGACCATTTAAACGAATGAAACCAGTAACGATATTTGGTGCAAAGTATTTTTGATATTCAACAAATTGCCCATCATCAGCGATTTCTTGAATTACTTCATACATGTCATAAGCCTTATTTGGATTTTCAGGTACTAATGTATCAAGTTTTGTATTCTCACGATTGAGATCATCAGTACATGCAAAGGCTGGAGCTAACTCATTGTTGTTTTGTGGTAAGTAAGATAGAAGATTACGAATTTCTTCTAAACATGCATCTTCATTCTCACATGCGAAGTGTGCACATCCACTTACTTGGTTATGAGCCATTGCACCACCAAGTTCTTCTGCTGTAACTTCTTCACCGATAACAGCTTTAATAACTTGTGGTCCTGTAATAAACATTTCACCAGTTCCCTTTACCATAAAGATAAAGTCTGTGATTGCTGGAGAATAAACTGCACCACCAGCACAAGGTCCCATAATAACTGAGATTTGTGGAATAACACCACTTGCCATTGTGTTGTTGTAGAAAATTCTTCCATAACCAGCTAATGCATCAACACCCTCTTGAATACGAGCTCCTCCAGAGTCATTGATACAAATCATTGGGCATCCTACTTTAAGAGCAGCTTCTTGTGCATTCGCAATCTTCATTGCTTGCATTTCACCAAGAGATCCACCAATAACTGTGAAGTCTTGTGCTGCTGCATAAACGAGACGTCCGTTTACAGTTCCATATCCTGTAACAACACCATCACCTGCAGCTTCTTTCTTATCCATTCCGAAGTTTGTGCAACGATGTTTTACGAATAGACCTGTTTCCACAAAACTATCCTTATCAAAGAGTTTTTCTAATCTCTCTCTTGCGGTGTACTTACCTAGAGAATGTTGCTTCTCAATGGCTTTTTCTCCACCACCTAGACGTAGTTTTGCTTTCTTTTCTAGCATTTCTTCTTGTTTTTTTGTTGCCATATACATCTCCCTCTATTCTGGTTTCTTTTTGAAACTCTCTGGCACTTCATATAAACCACCAGAAATTTCAGCAATTTCTTCTAATGATTTAGCAGCTAATAAATCTTTGTTTGCACGAGATTTATCAATTCCTAAATCTTCTGGGTATGCTACTTTACCTTCATTACGTAAAGATTCAATTTCAGAAGCCGTTAACTTATCACCAAGTGGAGTTCCTTGTGCAACTGCACCCATGAGTTTTCCACGTTCTTCTGCTGTCTTTGCTTGATAGAGGTAAGCAATACCTTGTTCGGTAACAACGTGTGTTACATCTTCGCCATACATCATTACTGGTACAGAATCCATACCTGCATCTTTACCAATCTTAACGGCATCTAATTCAGGAACAAATGCTGGTCCAAATTTAGAAGAACTCTTAAGCATTTGTACAACGAGTTTTCTACCAGAAATGAGTGATCCATCACCTGGAGCCATTTCTCTCCATGCTTGTGTTGTATGTCTTCTACCACCTGTCATATTACCCATGTTAGGTGCTCCACCATAACCAGATAGACGACCATTTGTAACAGTAGAAGAGTTAGCAGCGTAGTCCATTTGTAAGGTTCCACCAAGGAATAAATCCATACCATATAGACCAGCAACTTGTGCCATTGTACGGTTAGAACGTAATGCTCCATCACGACCTGTGAAGAAGATATCAGAACGAGCTCTTGTGTATTTCTCCATTCCTACTTCACCACCGAATGCACAAACTTGTTTTACCCATCCATCTTCAATTGCAGGAATGAGTGTTGGGTGTGGATTTAATACCCAGTTTGTACAAATCTTTCCTTTGAGTCCTAATTCATTACCATAGGTTGGTAATAATAATTCGATTGCACAACCATTGAATCCAATACCATGGTTTAGTGTTTGAACATTATGTTTTGCATAGATTCCTTTGATAACCATCATCGCTTGTAAGATGTGTGCATCTTGAATCTTAGCTGGGTCTCTTGTGAAGAGTGGAACCATTGGATATGGTTGGTCTGCTTTCACGATGAAGTCTACCCAGTCACCTGGAATATCAACACGTGGTAGATCTTCTGAAGAAACGATTTCATTTACTTGTACAACAACGATACCATTCTTGAATGCTGCTGCTTCAGCAATTGTTGGAGTTTCTTCTGTATTGAAACCTGTATAGAGATTTCCTTTTTCATCAGCTTTATCTGCAGCTAATAAAACAACGTTTGGTGTTAAGTCTAAGTAAAGACGACCATACAATTCAAGATATGTATGGATAGCACCAATACGTACTTTATTTTCAGCAAGTAAGTTTGATAATTGAACACTTTGAACACCAGCAAATGCGAAGTTTAATTCTTCTGCAATACCTTTTTCAAATAGTTCAAGATGTTCATCTCTAGAGATGGAAGGAATAATCATATTAAGATGATTAATCTTACCTGCATCAACTTTTGTTAATGCACCTGCTAAGAAAGCAGCTTGTTTTTGGTTACATCCTTCCAATACGACTTTGTCATTTGGATGAATAACTGCTTCTAAAAGTTTTACAACGTCTTCTGTTGCAACAACTTTTCCATTCGAAACAGTGGAGGCAGAACTTAATCTTTCGTTCTTAGATTGTTTTTGTGTTTCCCAATTCATATATTAGTCTCCTTTTTGTAATTCAATTTTAATAGAGGTCAAGTATATCGATTCATGCATACTTATGCATATATTTATGCTTTTTTTGGTATTTATTCGGTCACTTATGGTATGATGCAAGTAAGAGAAGGTACGCATCATGGCAATAACAATTTCAGAATTAGAGTATTTTTTGAAGACGGCCGAATTAGAGAGTATTACGAAAGCGGCTGAAGCACTCCACTTAACCCAACCTTCTTTAAGTAGATCAATTAGCTCTTTAGAGACAGATTTAGGCGTTAAGTTATTTGATCGTGTGGGGAGAAACGTAAGTTTAAACCACTATGGGCAAATTGTTCGAACTTACGCAGACCGCATTATTATTCAACTCAAAGCAATGGAAAACGAATTAAATGATGCGACTACCAAAGAAACAAGAACAATCTCTATTACCATGTCTTCTGCCTCAGCAGTATTACCGATTTTAATTAGTCAATTTAATCAAACTTCTTATGATACCAACTTTGAGGTAAAACA
>CADBUH010000189.1 GCA_902797775.1 uncultured Erysipelotrichaceae bacterium
AGACTTAGGTTTAAACTTCTTTGATACAGCGAATACCTATTCCCATGGAACAAGTGAAATTTTCTTAGGAAATGCATTACGTACATTCGGTGTGAAAAGAGAAGATGTTTTCATTGCGACAAAAGTATATTTCAATGAAGGTCATCTATCTAAAGATGCGATTCTAAGAGAAATTGATGGTAGTTTAGAAAGACTTGGTACAGATTATGTGGATCTTTATCAAATTCATCGCTTTGACTATGACACACCAATTGAAGAAACAATGGAAACCTTAGATTCCTTAATCAAAGCAGGTAAAGTTCGTGCGATTGGTGCGAGTGCTATGTATGGTTACCAATTCCATAAGATGCAGATGATTGCGGATAATCATGGCTGGCATAGATTTGAAACGATGCAAAATCACTATAATTTAATGTATCGTGAAGATGAAAGAGAACTTATTCCAATCTGTAAAGAATATGGTGTATCTTTAATCCCTTATAGTCCTCTTGCAGCTGGACACTTAGCTAGAAGAGAATGGGAAAGTGATTCGATTCGTTTTAAAACCGATACAATCGCAAAGAATAAATATGATCACGCAAAAGAAAATGATATGGAAATCATTGAGCGTGTATATCAATTATCTGAAAAGTATGGACATAAGATGTCTGAAATCGCACTTGCTTGGTTACTCCATAAAGGTGCTGCTAGCCCTATCATTGGTCCTACAAAAGAAAAATACTTAGAGGATGCGGTAAACGCAATGGAAGTAGAACTAACAGAAGAAGATATGAACTACTTAGAAGAGCCATATCTTGCGCATGAAGTTGTAGGTGCTTTGCCTCAAACTAAATAAGAAAACGTGAATAATAAAGCATAAGAAAAGTCCGGGAAATATTACCCGGACTTTTTATCTTATCTAAATAATGTGATATTTGAGAATACGGTTGCGAGAGAGTTTGCGACAGTACTCATCATTTTGATGAAGATATCTAGGGCAACTCCTACAACATCTTTTCTTGTATCCCCTACAGTATCACCTGTAACAGCTGCCTTATGTGCAGCACTTCCTTTTTCACTGCCTTCAACAGCACCACTTTCAATATACTTCTTCGCATTATCGAACGCACCACCAGAATTACCCATAAAGATAGCTCTAGGAATCGCACAGATGGTTGCCCCTACTAACATTCCACCAACGAAGTTTACTCCAAAGAGTAAACCACCTGCGACTGGTACAACCATCGCTAAGATACTCGGTGTTAACATCTTATGTAAGGCAGTATTCGCTGCCATCTCAATCATCTTATTGTAGTCTGGTTTAACAGTTCCTTCTAATACACCAGGAATTGATAGTTGACGATCTCCTTCATCCGCCATTAGTTTCGCCGCATCAATTGTATTATCTGTTAATAAAGCACTAAAGTATTCAACTAATGCACCACCAATAATACCTCCCGCAATAACGACATAGTTCGCTATATTTAAGACTGGTTCGGAATTAATGGAAGTATAATTCGAAACATACGCAACGATTAATGATACAGTTGCGAAGGTTGCAGAACCAATTGCGAAACCTTTTCCAATCGCTGCTGTCGTATTTCCTACCGCATCTAATTTATCTGTAATATTACGAACCTTTTCATCAAGTCCACAAGATTCTGCAATTCCTCCTGCATTATCCGCAATTGGACCAAAGGCATCAATAGATACTGTCGCTGCGACAAATGACAACATTCCTAACGCAGATATCGCAATTCCATAGGTTCCACATAATCTACCAGATAAGAATAATGCGATTCCAATGACTAGGATTGGTAATAGACAACTTCTGGAACCAATCGCATCCCCTTTTGTGACTACGAAAGCTTCTCCTTCATGTGCGATCTTCGCAAGTTCTTGTGTAGGTTTAAAATCTGTACTTGTGTAATATTCGGTAATGGAACCAATCGCTATACCACTAATAATTCCTAAGACAGCAGATAACCATGGGGATATCCAACCTAAACGGAATGTTTCATATAATGGAACATTCTGGAAGAAATAATAAGAAGCTCCAAGTCCTAAAACTAAGGTAATCCCTGCTGAAATCCAAGTCGCTAAATTTAATTCCTTACTTGGATTATCTGACATCTTTTTCATGGATACAAAACTTAGTCCTAGTAAACACGCTAATAAACCACTTCCCGCTAATACAACTGGGAAAGAAATCGTAGCGTTTAATGTCTCTACACCCATGTTGGATGCGTTGTAGATTGCTATACCAATAATGATAGAAGCGGAAACAGTCGCAACAAAACTCTCTAATAAGTCAGAACAGTTTCCTGCAATATCATTCACATTATCTCCAATAAAATCTGCGATGGTATTTGGAACACGTGCGTCATCTTCTGGCAAATCATGACGAATCTTTCCCAAGATATCCGCAGAAATATCTGCCGCTTTTGTATAGTTACCACCTGCAACACGGTTAAACATCGCTACAATTGAACAACCTAAGGAGTAGGATGTAATACGTGTAATGGATGGATTGCAAGGTAAACTCGCAATTAATCCATGTCCTGTTGCATCA
>CADBUH010000190.1 GCA_902797775.1 uncultured Erysipelotrichaceae bacterium
GATTTAGATATTATGTATGGTGAATAGGTAGAAAGGAAACGTATATGAAAGCAGGAATTGTAGTAGCGGTAGAAATTGCGTCTATTGAAAAGAGATTTAAAAACCCTGAAGTGTTAAGAACACATACACAAGAGGTATTAAAATATAGTATTGATGATGATGAAATCTTTGTGATTCATTGTGGGGCTGGAGAAATCGCAGCTTCTGCAGCGACACAATTACTGATTAGTGAATTTAATGTGGATGCGATTTTTAACTTTGGGGTTGTTGGAGGATTAACCGAAGAAATTTCAAAACATCGTCTATGTGTTGTGGAGAGTGTTGTCCATTATGAGTTTGATACGTCTGAAGCAGATGGTAATCCAGTTGGTAAATATACAAAGTATGATTCGATTTATATTCCAACCGATAAAGAATTATTAAAGAAGGCATTAGAGATTGTTCCAGAATTGAAACCTGTACGTTGTGCTTCAGGAGAAAAATTCATAGGTGATCCAAAAAGAAAGAAAGAATTGTATGACTTATTTCAAACAGAAATCTGTGAGATGGAAGCTGCAGGTATCGTTATCACATGTGATCGTAATGGAGTACCTTGTTTATTGATAAAGATGGTTGCGGATGGATTGTTTGGTGAAAAAGAAGAATATTATTCTACATTTACTGAGACATCCGATAAAGCCTTAGATGTATTAGGAAAGATATTGGAAGAAAGATAATGAAAAAGATTAGTTTTAATTCTCCTGTCATATTATCTTTTACGATAATAAGTGGGATTGTATTATTGTTGAATTATTTAACAGGTGGTATTACAAATTCTTTATTATTTTCTGTATATAAAAGTAATATGTTGAATCCACTCTTCTATGTAAGATTATTTGGACATGTATTAGGGCATGCGAATTTAGAACATTACGCAAGTAATATGATTCTATTCTTATTAGTTGGACCACTCTTAGAAGAAAAATATGGAAGTAAGAAATTATTCTTTATCATTATGTTGGTGGCACTTGTGACAGGAATTGTACATATTTTACTACCAGGAAATAGTATGTTGTTAGGAGCGAGTGGTGTTGATTTTGCGTTTATTATTCTAGCTTCTATTACAGGTAATAATGATAATAAGATTCCTCTTACATTAATAATTGTCGCCATTATTTATATTGGCCAACAAGTTTATCAAGGAATCTTAGTACGAGATAGCGTTTCTCAACTGACACATATTGTAGGTGGTGCCGTTGGTGGAATCTATGGGTTAATGAATAAAAGAAGTTAACATATCGTTAACTTCTTTTCTTTACTACTTAATACAATAAATATAATTTTCTTTTCTTTCTTTTGGAGTAGGGGATAATTTTCCTTCAGGATATCCAAGAATCACATGACCAATACCTTCATATTCTCCTTCAATTCCTAAGGACTTTAGAATTTCTTTTCCTTCCTCACTTTCAAACTCTTCTTTCGCTCTATGAATCCAACAACTTCCAACACCTTGATCATAAGCAGCGAGCATTAAGTTTTCCATAACACAACTACCATCATAAACATGTGTTGGGATTGATTTATCCGCTAATACCACAAGCACAACCGGTGCTCCATAGAAAGGATCCTTATCTGTACCCATGATGGATGCGTTCATCTTTGATAATTGATCACGCACATCTTTATTTGTAACAGCGATGATAATGGGAGCTTGTTTACCCATACCTGTAGGTGCGTATACACCTGCTTCTAGAATAGTATTTAATACGTCTTCTGGAATTGGGTCTTGTTTGAAACTACGAATACTTCTACGATTCTTTAATGCATCTAATGTTTGCGTCATAAGGCCCCTCCTTTATTTTATGACTGTAATATTATTAACTGGTTCAAAGTCAATCGACTTATATTTCATAATATAATCCGCTAATAATTCTACCATACCCGTTGGATATTCCTTGATGGTTGGACAATCTCTCATCATCGTAAAGTTTCCACCGCCACTTGCACGATAGTTATTAACACAGATCGTAAATAAGTCCTCATCTTGAACTTCATTACCTAAATACGTTAATTCAACAATTCGTTTTCCAATTGGGTTACTTACTTTAATCGTGTAATCAATTCCATCTACCATATCATAGTTAAAGTGTTGTGGAATTGGTTCTTCATAATTAGGAGATACACAGATTGCATCATTTCGAATTGACCAATAGGAAGCACACTTCTCTAGGTATTCCCGTAATAGTTTTCCATTCATTTCTTTTACAACGAGTGTATTTGGAAAAACATAGGTACTAACTAAATCACGCATGGTGATGGTTTTCTTAAATCCAGTGGCACCTGAGAAAAGGGCGTTTGATGATAACATCGCTCCGGTATGAGCTTGTTGGATACGATTTAAGAATGTTACTACTTGTGATTTATGTAGACGCGCATCAAATTCATCGGTTATTTCTAAATTGATATTTGTAGAACCAAGTGGTTCATCAAGCCATGTTTGACATTTATCTTCCGTATCTTGTACAAGGTTTTCTATAACTGGATTAGAATCTGTATCTGCCTTTAAGAGTACAGGTTCAATAACACCAGTATCAGGATAGATATCAATACATGCGAGTTCTCTACCATTTTGTGCAGTTTGTGTATAAACCGTAGAGAATAATTCTCCACAAAGAGAGCGATGTTGATGACCACTAATTAAAATATCAATACCTGGTAATTTTTTTAAGAGTTGATAACCAATGTTTTCTCCAGTAAGAGGTTCGGTTTGATAACCTTCTAGCAAATCTCTTTCAAAACCACCATGGTATAAACAGATAATATAATCTGGTTTTTCCATGAGTTTAATATGCGATACCGTCTTCTTTGCGACTTCAAATGCATCTAAGAAGGTAAAGTTTTCAATATTCTCTTTCTTTTCTTGGTCTTTTGTACAGGTTGTGGTTATACCAAATAGGGCAAGTTTTTTACCTGCAATTTCACGTACTGCATAAGTCGCACCTAATGGAGCATCTTTATATAAGACATTGGCTGTTAAACATGGAGCGTGTAAATGTTTTAAGTGTTTAAATAATTGTGCTTGTCCATAATTAAAATCATGATTTCCAACATTCACATAGTCATAGCCCATTTCATTCATAACCTTTGTGATTGGTGCAATTTCCTTAGGCTCTTCATGATAATGGAAAAAGGATAGCGGTGTACCTTCTAAGGTATCACCGTTATCCAATAATAATGTATTCTCATCTCTAAGAGATTCAATTAATGTGGAAAGTCTAGCAAGTCCTTGCTCTTGAAGAGATCCATCACTATAAAGATAGGGATAGATTGTTCCATGAACATCGGATGTTGCGAGTAGACGAATACGATTTGGCATTATTTTCTACCATGTGCAAGTCTTGCACGGATTTGTGTAGAGATCCACTCGATAACAATTACGAGTAATACAAGACAAATAACAAATGCACCAACACGGTTCCATCTTGCGTTTGCAATTGCATCGGTTAATGGGAATCCAATACCACCTGCACCAACAATACCTAAGATGGTTGCGTCTTTTAAGTTAATATCGAAACGATAGATTGCAGTAGAGATAAAGCTCGCACTTAATTGTGGAATAATACCAACACGAATCTTTTCAAATAAATTACAACCACACGCATCTAACGCTTCTAAGACGCCTGTATCTAAGTTTTCAATTGCAGTAATATACATCTTCGATACCATACCAATGGAGGCAATCGATTGTGTAACAACACCACAGAAAGCACCAGGTCCTGTAACACGAATCCAAATTAAGGCCCATACAAGAGCAGGAATCGTACGTATTAACATCGTAATTGAACGGAAGATAATAGAGACCCACTTAGGAACGATATTGGTTGCGGATAAGAAGGCAAATGGAATCGCTAATATCGCACCAATTAAAGTACCTAAGAAAGCAATGGAGATTGTTTCCAACAATAACATTGGAATACCTTTACTTGTTAAGTTAAATAACAATAATGTTTCAGGATGTGTAATACCACTAACAATCGCTTTCGCGACATTCATACCTTTTTCGGTAATTCCATTAAAGTTAGAACCTGTATTTCCCCAAATAACGAGGCCTAAGATAACTAAGAAGATGATAAATCTCTTCCAGAAATACTTTGGTTCACTAGAGAGTTTTTCTACAACATTTTCACTATATTGATGTTCCATTGTACTCATAATTTCACCTCCCTAGACAATCTTAGAACGAATATAATCGTTCACTAAGTCAATCGTCATGACGACTACGAAGATCGTAAGTAAAATCATGCCGACATCATTGTATTGACGTAAACCAACTCTTTCGTTGATTAATAAGCCAAGTCCACCAGCACCTACATAACCTAAGATACTAGAGTTACGAACATTTAATTCGAAACAATATAAACAGTTATCAAAGAACTGTGGAAGAATTTGTGGAAGACATGCAGTCCAGAAGGATTGTAAGGTATTTGCCCCAAAGGATTGCATCGCTTCATAAGGTCCCATATCAATCGTTTCAATATTTTCATATAACATCTTCGCCACAATACCGAAGGTAAAGAAGGCAATCGCTAAGGAACCAGCGAAAGTTCCTAAACCAAATACTAATACGAAGAAATAAGCGTATACGATAGCTGGTAAAGAACGTATTACCGAAATAATGAAACGAATCACTAATAAAGAAGGACGATTCTTATTAATATTACTTGATGCGAAGATAGATA
>CADBUH010000191.1 GCA_902797775.1 uncultured Erysipelotrichaceae bacterium
GCAGCTGGTGTTCTATGGATGGAATTTATTTTATCCCAAAGTGCACAAGTGATTAGTGTCTTAATCTTATTGGCTTTAAAGTTTACGCATTTCTTTTTTGATTATTCACAATTCTTTTTGATTGTATTATTGGGTTTTATCTTAAATTCTTCCGTCATTGTAGGAATGTATTTATTGGTTAAATTTCCAAAGGTCTATACATGGATTACTACAAAAGGTATCGCTTTTGCGCAAAAGTTACATCTTATTAAAAACTCAGAAAATGTTAAGAATCAAATCGATCGTACATTAAAGAAATTTGAAGAAGAGGTTCAAACCCTTAAAAAGAATCGTCATATTATTCCAAAGTTATTATTTGTGGATTTTTTGAAAACATTTATTTATTTTTTGATTCCTTATTTCGTTGCCTTAGCATTACATATTGAAGTTCAACCTAATCAGATTTTGGATATTATTGCTTTAACTGCATTCGTTAATGTCGTAAATGCTTTAATTCCTTTTCCTGGTAGTAGTGGAGGAACGGAAGCGACATTTGTATTGATGTTTTCTACCTTGTTTGGAAGAGTAAATGCGAGTTCGATAATGCTTGTGTGGAGATTTTTAACCTATCATTTGATGTTGTTGATTGGAGGAATAACTTTCATAATTGCAAAAATTCAAAAGCGTGTTATTGTGGAAGAAAGTGAGAACGTAGAATGAAAATTGGATTGTTTTCGGATACCTATCGACCAGATATAAATGGAGTTGCGAATAGTACTGCAATTCTACATGATGAACTTAAGAAACATGGTCATAAAGTCTATGTAATTGCGCCTAGAAAAGGGGTAGGTTTTTCAGAGTGGAATGATGAACATGATGTATTACGTTTAGCAGGAATTGAATTAAAGCAATTATATGGATATGTTCTTACAACTCCAGTTCATTTAAATGCTTTAAATGAAATACGAAAACTAGATTTAGATATTATTCATGCGCAAACGGAATTTGGCGTAGGCATTTTTGCGCGTATTTGTGCGACCACTTTAGGGATTCCTTTAGTTAGTACTTATCATACGACGTACGAAGACTATACACATTATGTAAATCTTCTTCATTCTTCTCTCGTAGATACTTACGCAAAAAAAGCGATTGCACAATTATCAAAATTATATGGAGATTCTTCTTTACGTGTTATCGCACCTAGTGAAAAGACAAAAGAATTATTAGAGAATTATAAATTAAATACAGGTATTAGAGTAGTTCCTACAGGATTACCACTCGATAAATTCTCTCTTAAGAATGAAGATAAAGAGAAAACTAAACAAATTCGTCAACATTTTCATATTGATGAGGAAGAATATATGATTTGCTATGTTGGTAGAATTGCTAAAGAAAAATCATTGGATCTTGTGATTGAAGGATTTAGTTTATTACCTAGAACTTCTAAATCAAAACTTGTGATTATTGGAAAAGGTCCAGATGAAGATGGATTAAAAAAGACGGTAAAGAAACTTCATGCGGAAGATCGTATTCAATTTGCGGGTCCTAAACTAGCAGATGAAGTACCAGACTATTATCGTGCAAGTGATGCCTTTATTTCGGCTAGTTTATCAGAGACACAAGGAATGACCTTTATTGAAGCTTTAGCGAGTGGATTACCACTCTTTGCACGTAAAGATGATGTCTTAGATGATTTATTAATTCCTGGTGAAACAGGATGGTTTTTTGAAGATGCGAAGGATCTTGTGGATAAGATTGATCGCTTTGAAGTATTAGATGAATCTGCACGTGTTGATATGGAATCAAATTGTATTGAACATGTGAAGAAATATAGTAGTGAAGAATTCTATAAGAGTGTACTAAAGGTTTATCAAGAAGCGATTGATGAATATTCAAACCAATATACAGTTGAAGATGTAAAAGTTGTGAAAGATTATGTTCAACTATCCTTAAAGAATCATATTGATACAAAGAAATTAATTATCAGTATGGATGATTATTATAATGAAGGAATACGTAGAGGAGAGAAACTATCTTCTGCTCAAGTGAAACGTATTGAAAATAATGAAGAGAAAGTTCGTGCTTATCAAGGATGTTTAAGACGGATTGCGACGAAAGATCGTACAGAAAAAGAAATCAATGATTGGTTAAGTAAAAAAACAGAATGTGATGAAGAAACCAAACAATCCATCATTAAGAGTTTAAAAGAAAAAGGATTCATTGATGATGAAAACTATTGTGAAACCTATATCTCTTCGATGCGTTTATCTTTATTTGGAAAAGAAAGAATACGTAGAGAGTTAATAAAAAAGGGAATCGCAAATGATTTAATTGATAAATGTCTAGAAAAACAACCAGATGATTTTGAACAAGCGAAAGAATATGCGATGAAAGTTCAAAGCTCTTTAAAAAAAGATTCAGTTCGTTTAAAGAAACGTAAAATAAAGACGAAATTAATACAAAGAGGATATGCATCGGATATTGCGGATGATATCGTAAATGAATTAGACTTTAAGAATGATGAACTAAATGAAAATATAAATCTAAGTAAATGCGCTAAAAAGGCAAGAAAGCGCTATGAAAAGAAATACCATGGTTCAGAACTAAGAAATGCGATTTATCGCTATTGTGCTTCACAAGGATATAAATCAGAAGAAATATACGTTATATTAGATGAAATGGAGTGGGATGATGACTAAGATAAAAGACTTACAAGAAAAAGAGCGCTTAAC
>CADBUH010000192.1 GCA_902797775.1 uncultured Erysipelotrichaceae bacterium
ATAATCCACAAGTTCAAAATCTTCATATTTAAAATCACGAATATCTTTCACATCTTTATTTAAAATCATCTTAGGTAATGGACGAGGTTCTCTAGAGAGTTGCTCTTTGATGAGATCAATATGATCTTTATAAATATGCACATCCCCAAAGGTATGAACCATCTCATAAGGTTCATAACCACATACCTGTGCCACCATCATAAGTAATAACGCATAGGAAGCGATATTAAATGGTACACCTAAGAAAGTATCTGCGCTTCTTTGGTATAACTGTAAAGATAATTTCTTCTTATCAGAACTTACATAAAATTGAAAGAACGCATGACAAGCAGGAAGTGCCATATCTTTTACTTGGGCTGGGTTATAAGCCACTACGATATGTCTTCTAGAGAAAGGATTCTTCTTTAAATCTTCAATCACATTCATCAATTGATCTGTCCCAAAGAAATCACGCCATTGTTTTCCATAGACTGGTCCTAAATCTCCCCACTTCTTAGCGAATTCATCATCATTTTTAATCTGTTCAATGAACTCTTCCATGGTCTCCCCTTTATATTCAGACGATTTCTTATATTTATCATATGGCCAATCATTCCAAATCTTTACATTCTTCTTTACTAAAGGTTGGATATTCGTAGAACCTGTAATAAACCATAAGAGTTCTTCCGCAATACCACGGAAGAATACTTTTTTGGTTGTGAGTAAAGGAAATCCTTCTTCTAAGTTATAACGTGTTTGATATCCAAAACAAGAAATGGTACCTGTACCAGTACGATCTCCTCTTTCTTGTCCATTCTCTAAAATGTAGCGACACATATCTAAATATTGTTTCATCGTCCTTACCTCTTCTATTAAATTATAATTATTATATCATGTGCACTCCCTTTTCATGATTTCGGCTATAATAAAGATAGAAATAGATCTTAGGAGGACCATAATATGTCAAATTCAACCATTCAAGAGGTTTTTATTTATCGTGGAGGAGCCTATGTGAAAAGAAATGGGACCCTTTCTTTAAAACAAGGTAAACAAACCCTAACCATTGATACACTTCCTAATACCATTAACCCAACAACCGTTCGTCTATCCTTAACAAAAGAAGCAAAAGGAAATAATGTTCAAGTTGAATTACTAAAGAAAGAAGAACGGGATGAATTATTAAAAGAAATTCAACGTAAAGTAAATGAGATTGATTATTCCATTAAGGTTAAAGAAACACAAATCGATTTATGGAATAAGAATGGAGATTTTTCAAGTAGTCAAACCATTGATATCGCACAAATGAGTGAATATATTGAAAAATTACCAACACGTTTAACAACCCTTTATAAAGAGGTTGAAGACTTAAGAGAAGAAAAGAAAAAGATTGAAAAAGATTTCAAAGACCAACAAAAACAAGTTTCCCTTTACCAAGTGAAAGCAGATATTGAAGTCGAAAAGGATGGAACTTATCCATTTGAATTAAAGTATTTTGAGAATGATTCTTATTGGACACCTTTCTATGAAATACATAGTCACTTAGAAGAAGATTTATCTTTAAAATTACGTGCGCGTATTTACCAAAACACAAATGAAGAATGGAAAGATGTAAAAGTTACACTTTATTCTGGAAATCCACATATCTCTTTAGATTTGCCTAAATTAGATCCAACGAAGTTATCCTACGCTGAAAACTATTTCCGTAAGAATGCCTTATTAGGAAGTGTAAAGATGGCAGGTGTTATGGAAGAAGCGATGGAAGATACAATGCCATTATCTATGGCAGATACCCAAGAATTCTTTGAAGCTTCTACTACACAAGGGAATGCCTCACAAACCGATACCATGATGGAATATACCTTAAATGGTACTTGGTCAATCAATAAGGATAATCCTACCATCGTAGATATCTATACAAAGAATGTTCCATGTGAATACCATATTATAGCGGTTCCTAAACTTGAGGATTGTGGATACTTATGTGCGAAAGTAAAAGCCCAAGAGATTAGTGAAGTCTTAGAAAGTAGTGCGAGTATTTATCATAATGATACCTTCTTAGGTGATTTATATTTAGATTTTGATGGTAGTTCCGAAGATTATGAAATCTCTTTAGGAAGAGATGAAACCATTCGTCTAAAGCGTGAACAAAAAAAGAAATATACTTCCAATGTCTTATTAAAAGCCCAAAAGAAAACCGAATATCATTATGAATTAACGGTTACCTCAAATAAGAATAAACCATGTGAAGTTGTCCTCTATGATCAAATACCAGTTTCTGAAATCAAAGAGATTAGCGTTGATACCATCAACCTTTCACAAGGAGACTTAGATAAAGAGACAGGTGAAATCACATGGAATCTAAAGATGGAACCTAATACAGAAGAAAAGAAAACCATTGAATATACTATTCAATGGCCAAAGGATAAAACCTATATTGAAAATTAATGGGTTCTTATCCCACAAGCAGGACCTTGTATACGTTCTGCTTGTTTTTTTATGCTTTCTAGGTCATTTAAGACGTCTTGGTATTCTTCATGAGTAAGAAACCATTTTAACGCATAAGAACAGCTTATATTCGTTTTAAGGCCCTTTTCTCTTAAATAGATTGCGAGTGCTTGTGTTAATTTACCTGCTATCCCTTGTCCTTGTAGACTTTGATCGACTTCTGTATGTGTAATATTCACAAGTCCTTCTTTTACCTTTGGAAATTCAATTAGAGCGATTTGTTTTCCTTCTTCATTTTCTAACCAAATCTTATCTTCACCATATTGAAAGTTCATATTAAAAATCCTTTCTATTTGTAGTTTTATTATACAGAAAAAAGGATTTCAATTCTTATAACTTTGTCATACTCGCTAAAGAGATTACTGCAGTAGAACCATTGTCTTGTATGCATATAATAGGATTTAGGTTCATC
>CADBUH010000193.1 GCA_902797775.1 uncultured Erysipelotrichaceae bacterium
ACCAGAAAACCTACAAAATCTATTTTATTAATCATTACATTTTTTGTGATTGGTAATTTAGTTATATTAGGATTAGGTATTTCACAAGCTGCAGAAAACGCAAAGGTATTAACGAGAAAACAAATGCGTGCTGTTGTTAGTTATGAAGTGGATTATGACTCTTATTGGAGATATATTGAAACTTTAACCGATCAAGATGAAATCGATGCTGCATATCGTAAATCACCCACAATCAATAAAGATGTTGCTTTAAAACTTACTGAAGATGAAAGGGTTAAAGCTTTTAACTATATGGTGAATACGATTGCGTATTCAGAAGGGTTTAATAATGTACCAGTAGGGAATGAGGAAAATCGTACACCTTCTACCTATATTGATGAAAATGGGAATGAGGTAACTTATAAAGATCCTAATTTAATGATCTATGCCAATATGTATGACAATATGATTGAATTAGAAGAAGGAACTTTTACAGTAAGAGATGGACGTTTCTATTCAAAGAGTGATATTGATAATGCGAATAAGGTAGTTCTTATCACAAGAGAACTAGCTGAATTAAATAGTTTAAGAGTAGGAGATACCATACGTATCACAACTGCGAACAGTTATATGTTTGATGATTTAAAAAACAAAGGATTAGATACAGAATTTATGTATCTTGATTTAGAAATCTGTGGAATCTATGATACGGTACAAGATGTTGATCCTAATAGTGAGAACTTTAAATGGATGAGTCCTTATGAATCTCCTAAGAATATTATCTTGATGCCAATGACAACCTATACAGAATATATGGAGCAAATTATTCGATCCCAATATGAACAAATGGTTCTTGATAATCCAAATAATGATACATCACTCGAAGATTGGTTAAGAGGATATGAAGAACCTAGTAAGGTTGTCTACTTATTAAGTGATCCTTTAGAGGTAGATGCTTTTGTGGAAGATCATACAAATGATTTAACCGAATACACAAAACTAAATGCGAATAATGAAACCTTTAAAAAGTTAGCACGTCCTTTAGATACAATGAGTTTCTTTGCGAATATCGTTGTATGGATCGTGATTATTAATGCGATTGTAATTATATCGTTAGTAACTGCTTTAACTTTAAAGACAAGAGAATATGAAATAGGAGTTCTATTATCCATAGGTGTTTCTAAGGTAAAAGTGGTTTGGCAATTATTTGTAGAATTAATATTAATTGCGTTACTTGGATTTACTTTGGCAGTTGGTAGTGGTTCTTTGATGGCGAGTAAAGTAGGAGATATGGTTCTCGATTTTCAAACAAATGCGGATGCACAATATGAGACCATGGAAGAAGGATATTATTATTCCTTTGGAGCGGATTACTTTACACAAGTAACCCAAGATGATTTATTACGTGAATATCATGTATCTGTATCACCATTACTCATTCTAGAAATCTATATACTTGGAACTGCGGTTGTCTTAATCGCGATTGTAATTCCATCCGTAATGATTATGCGTTTGAATCCAAAACAGATTCTATTAGAGCAAAACTAGGAGGTATCTATATGAGTGCAATCTTAACATTAGAAAACATTAATTATGGATATATTGATGGTGGATACCGTAGAGAGATCTTAAAGAATTTATCTTATCAATTTGAAGAAGGAACCTTCTATACCATCCTAGGCCCTTCTGGTTCTGGTAAGACAACTCTATTGAGTATCATGGCAGGTCTTGATAAACAAGAATCTGGAAAGATTTATTATTATAACGAAGATATTGAAACCAAAGGGTTATATGATTATCGTCGTAATAAAGTAGGGGTTGTTTTCCAATCTTATAATTTAATCAATTACTTAACAGGGTTAGAAAATATCTTATTATCGATGACAGAAACCGATAATGAATTACCTAAGAATCGTAAAGAATTAGCGTATGCATTATTAAACCTTGTGGGAATCGTTAATACAAAAGCAGATCGTCTCGTCACGAAGTTATCGGGTGGTGAGCAACAACGTATCGCAATTGCACGTGCAATCGCAAGTAATGTGGATTTAATCTTTGCGGATGAACCTACAGGAAACTTAGATACCGCAACTGAACAAGAAATCATTAAATTATTTCAAATGTTGGCGGAAAAGTATGGGAAAACGATTATTGTGGTAACCCACTCCAATGAAGTATCCCAACTGAGTGATAAGAGAATTCTATTAAAGAATGGAATATTAAATGATATTGCATAAAAGAGGTACGGTATCGTATCTCTTTTACGTTACAATTATTAATACGAGATAGATGTAAAAAGGGGCATAAATATGACAGATAATAGACGCTTTGTGACAACCGCATGGCAAAATATGGATATTATTTATTAGGTATTTTAATTATTCAATGATAAAATCATTACGTGAAAATTAAAGAGAGCTTTTTATTTGCATCAATAATAAGATTGACGCTTGTATGTCTATTTGTGGAATTTGGATTTCATTTCCTGGCTTTTGGTTTTTCTTTTGATTCTTCTTTAATAACGATTATTTGTTGTACATTAACGGTTTGTCCAATTATCTGTATCATTGCGAGTTTCTTTCCTGTTAAAGTCGGTAAAATAATCATTAGTGTTATATGTTGGTTATTTTCTGCTTATGCAATCACACAACTTCAATTTCATAATTTTATGGGTTCTTACATCTCTGTAAAAGCGACATTTGATGGAGCTGCTCGTATTACAGAATTTGTAGGACAGTTTATTATGACCATTAAACCAATTTATTGGACATTACTACTAGGTGCACTTATTTCAGAAATACTTGTATGGAAAAGAAAATATAAGAAAGCAGATGACTTAATGGTTATATTAGGTGTCGTTGTATTTGCGTTATATATGCATATTATGACCATCGTATCCATCACAAGTAATGGACAAATGGGACTTTATGAATATCCACAATATATTTCAAAAGCTCTCCAACAATTTGGTTTAGGAAGATTTATCTATTTGGATTTTAAATCCATTGGTCAAGAAGAACAATTAACCGTTACCATTCCTAACGCAACACCTTCTCCAACTTCTACTCCAATTGCGACTTCCGAAGTAATCGTTGAAGATGAACCACATCGTACGATTGATGATAGTGCATGGATAGAAATGATGAATCAAGAAAAGAATAATGATATGAAAACAATTGACCAATATCTCATGCAAAGAACGATTCCAGATTATAACGATCATACAGGGATGTTTAAAGATATGAATGTTATCTATATCATGATTGAAGCGTTTGATTATATGGCACTGGATGAAGAATTAACCCCAACACTTGTACGTATGAAGAAGGAAGGATGGGATTTTTCAAACCATTACACACCTAAGTTTTCTTGTGCGACTGGAGAATCTGAATTTGTATCGGAAATCTCTTTAGTTCCACAATCTGATGTATGTACACCAAATCAATATGCGACAAACCATTGGCCAAATAGTATCTTCCAGATGTTTAAAAATAATGGATATGATACCTATGCTTTCCATAACTGGAGAGATGAATATTATGAAAGAAGAACCATCTATGAGAATTCAGGATGTGATGTATATCTTAATTATGAAGACCAACCGTATCATACTTTAGCTGGTTGGCAATCCGATAAAGAGATGATGGAGTTAACTTTACCAGAATATATTCATTCCGATCAATTCTTAACTGTATATATCACAAGTAGTACACATTTCCCTTATGATTCTAGTAGTGCACTTGGAGATCGTTATTTAAATGAAATTAATGAAGTCCATCCAGATTATCCAATGAATGTTAAAAGATATATCTCAAAGGCAATGGAACTTGATAAAGCGATGGAATATTTAATGGAAGAGTTAGATAAAGTAGGGAAGTTAGATAATACATTATTTGTAATGTTTGCGGATCATCATCCATTAAAAACCGATTTATCTACCATTGCGGATTATACCTTTGAATTAGATCGTCGTATTGATATGAATGAAGATCGTACACCACTCATCATGTATAACACGCAAATGACACCTACGAAACAAGAAAAAGTAAGCAGTACATATGATATTCTACCTACCACATTAAATCTTATGGGTTTTGAATATGAACCAAGAATTTATGTAGGAAGAGACTACTTCTCTGATTCAGATGAATTAGTAATATTCCCTAATGGCGATTGGATTACAAATGAAGGATATTATCGTATAGATAGTGATATCTATACTTCTTTTAAGGAAGAAGAAATAACAGAAGATAAAATAAATACGATTAATACAGAAGTTCAAAATCTCTTCAATATTAGTCG
>CADBUH010000194.1 GCA_902797775.1 uncultured Erysipelotrichaceae bacterium
AGAAAAGTTGTTTTCGTCATGCACTGATTTCAAAGATCTTTATGCTTAAGGTAATTTTATTTACTTGACTTATTACCTAAAGACTTTTATAGTTGTCAATTTGTTTATTACAACTTTGCGATGAAACTATAACATCCTCAAAAATAGTTATCAAGTATTTTATTACAACTTATTTAAACCGTTTTTCTAAACTAAAAAGGATGTAACTTTTATCACACCCTAATAATCAATCATAATCTTCTAACAATCTCTACAGAGAAATACTTCTATAGAAGCACGTCCTCCAAGAGGAGGTGTCGCTAAATTAAATTCTCCCAAAGACTTTTTAGCTCGATTCACAAATCGAACCTCTTTCATAAAGTTAATTGGTTCTGAACTCTCAATAATTCCTTTTTCCCTTGTTTCTCCACAATATGGACACTTCATAGTTTTTACTCGTTTGTTTTTATCTATAGAATACCCTAATTAATTATTAATCTTTTATAAATACATATTCTTTCTCTGTAGAAAGGTTTTCATCATAATGATAATGAATGTTAAACGCTTTAATTCTTTCTACATCTATTATATTATTTTCTGCCATCCAACGAACCATTTCCCCTCTTGCCATCTTAGCCATCGTTCCCTTTTGAATGACTTTATTATTCTTTGATTCACCAAAGATAATAGTTATAAAGTGATCTTTTACAGAAAGATAATCTTCAATACATTTACTATATTCTTTTGATGCAAGATTCACGATAATACGATCTTCATCTACTACTTTTTTATATATTGAATCTTTCCAATAATCATAAAGATTACCTATCTTAGGTAATGCTTGTTGCATCTCTAATCGATAAGGCACAATCCCATCAAATGGTCTTAATACACCATAAAACCCACTTAAAATACGTAAATGTTTTTCAACATATTCTAATGCATCTTCCGTAAAGATATCTGGTGCCATATATTGATACGCTAATCCGACATAAGAAAATAAAGCTGGAGAAACATTTCTTTTTAAATCCATTATCTGTAAACGAATTTGATTCTCTTTCGCAATCTTATCACTACAGTTCCACATCTTTTTTAAATCTTCAAAAGACATGGTTTTCATTTCTTTTAATAACGCTTCACTTTTCGATAAGAAAACAGGTTGATTCCTTGAAACGAAATCATCATTATTCTCTATCATCTTTTTCGCAGGTGCTAAAATGATACGCATAAACAATCCTATTATTGATGTCGGTTATAGATTAACGCAACATCTTTTTTATTACCTAGTATTACCACAAACGCACTAATGATTGTGATAGCCATAAATAGAGATACCACCATTCTTGGAGGGATTCTAAGTGATAATATACCCGCTAGTAGTTGTCCTGTTAAAGATCCTACTGTATTAAGCATATTAAAGGCTCCATTAAATCTACCTTTCATTTCATTTGGAACGTATGATTGGGTCGCAGAAACACGTATGGTCCAACTTGTAACACCTAAGATTCCTGTGATAAAGCACATTACCATACCTACTAATATTGGAAAATAGAAATAACTACCTTCTATAATTGAAGTCATCACATACACAAACATCGCTATCATAAACTTCTTTTCAGCAGGTATCTTCATGCGATAATGCATTGCCCCACCTATTCCTCTACCTAAAACCGCCATTCCACTCACTAACATAAAGATATATTCTCCATTTTGGAATGTACTTCTATAGTAAGGTAACACCAATACATTACTTACCCCAAATCCTAAAGAAGTAAATGTAAAATAGATCGCAATCGCTAGTAGTCCTCGATCTCCTTTTAGAAACTTGAACCCTTCTTTTATATCTGTTAAGAATTGTTTGGAACTATCTGTAGATTGAATATTCTTTTTTTGAATTTCTATATAATCTTCTTGTGCTTTTATTTGTGTTTCCATTACAGCAGCGATAAAGAAAGAAATCGCATTAAGAAATAATAAAGGTGTAATTCCAACACTGTTGTAGACAAAGGCCGCAACAGGTACCATCAGTGCAGACATTGTCTCTAATACAGAAGATATCGAATATGCCTTTGAGAAATTCCCTGGTGTGATTAATAAAGGATAAAAACTTTGATAAGCGACTAAATAAACACTATTAATGGAACCTACAATAAACACATATAACGCAAAGATTGGAAAGCTAAATAACCCTCGATAAATAATAAAAGCCGCAAATAAATATAAGAAACTAGATAAGAAATCTAATGTATAGATTGTTTTTCTTCTAGAGAAACGATCTAAGATTGCCCCAGAAAAGATTGGCATAATAATTTGTGGAATTGTGAAAGAAGCTAAATAGATTGCGTAAAATAGAGTGGATTCTGTATAATCAAGAACCATTAAACTCATCGCAAAACCAGATAATGCATTTCCAAACATAGATACTACACTACCTAAGGTGATAATTGTAAAATCACGTGTCCATAGTTTTTGATTTTCCATGATAAATAATATATCATATTCTTATATATGCTTGATTATACAATTCGTTTCCATGTATGATGTTGATTATGGCTCGTACATTAACTGATTTACAAGTAATTGAACGTAGTATTATAAAGACCTATCGCACAAGAATATGGTCCCCTTTTTTAGATGCGATTAATAAATATGATTTACTCCAAGAAAACGATCATATCGCAGTATGTATCTCAGGCGGAAAAGATTCTATGTTGATGGCGAAACTCTTTCAACTTCTTCAAAAACATAGTGATTTCCCTTTTGAATTAACTTATTTAGTTATGGACCCTGGATACAATGAAAAAAATAGAGCACAAATCGAAAGGAATGCGAAACGTTTAGAGATACCTATTACAATTTTTGAAACACCAATCTTCCAAATCGCCAATCATGAAGAGCAATCTCCATGTTACTTATGTGCACGTATGCGTAGAGGTCACCTCTATAACAAAGCCAAAGAATTAGGATGTAATAAGATTGCGTTAGGACATCACCTCAATGATGTAATTGAAACAACCATCATGTCGATGTTCTATAGTTCAAAATTAGAAACAATGGTTCCTAAAACACATAGTGAAAACTTTGAAGGTATGGAACTCATTCGTCCTCTTTATCGTATCAAAGAGCAATCCATCCTTGATTGGTGTAAATTAAATAATCTCACATTCATTCAATGTGCTTGTAAGTTTACAGAAAACTTAGAAAATGATCCAAATGCTTCTTCAAAACGAAAAGAAGTAAAGGAATTAATCAAAGAGTTAAAAAAAGAGAACCCAAATATTGAAGACAATATCTTCCGCGCTCTTCATCAAGTTCATATTGAAACATTCCCTGGTTATAAAAAGGATGGTAAGTTATTTAACTTCCATGATATTTATGAATAATCTTTTCGATTTAAATAAAAGATTCCTTTCGCTAAAAAGAAAGCAAACACTACGATTCCTATCACCCAAAGAACAGATGCATACCAAGGTTGTTCATAAACATAAAGAAACGGATATGGTCCATGCATAACACGAAGAATATTTAGTGGAATCGTTATTAAACCATA
>CADBUH010000195.1 GCA_902797775.1 uncultured Erysipelotrichaceae bacterium
AGTAAAACGATTCAATACCGCAAAAGCATCTACCTGTAATTGTTGTATGATTTCCACAATACTTGTCCATTTCAATAAAACAATCCCAATCATACCAACAATCCCAATTCCAGCTAAAATTAGAATCGTCTTTTTGTTTCCTAAATATTTCCGCATAATTAGGAATATAAAATACACCAACATAAACGCAATGATGCCAAGTGGTGTTCTACTTTCCGTTTGATAAATCATCCATCCACATAGCACAATCACAATGATTTGAACCCATAAAGGTAATTCTTTCTTTTCATAAAGACTAAAGCCTAAAGCGATAATCAATGTACATTTTAAAGAAGCTGGTAATGCATACTGAAATAATCCATAATAACGAATTCTTCCATCTTGTCGCATACCATCATTTAAAGCACTTGGAACTAATGTTTCATTCCCAAATGGAAGAGGAATCGATATATTTGTGAAATACATAAGAATGGAAAGAACTAAGATTAATAAAATAAAATAGTAGACAAACTTCATTATTTGAATAAAGAATTTCATCCACTCTTCCTTTGAATAATAATGGATGGATGTCGCAAAAATATAACTAAACATCACAAATACACCTAAATTAACAAGATGAGAAATCCCAAAAATAGATGGATTTAAGATTGCGATAAATCCCACAATACTCCAAATACATAAAATGATTTCAAAATCTTTAAAATAGGCCTTTCTTTCCATGATGTCATGGATCAGAATAATCGCAGTCCAAACACATAGGATTAGACGAAATCCATTATATCGAACAAACAAGAAAAGATTCATTGGTGTAATAAAACGCAAAAAATAATCAAGGAGTAATAATCCACAGAAATAAAAAAAGATAAGATTTTTACGATCAAAAATAGGTTCTAATACCTTTTTCATTCTTTCTCCAATTTTTCTTTATCATCTTTTTGTTTTAATAAAGCTACTTCATAATTTAAACGTTTAATCTCATTTGCCATCTTACTTGTTTTAACGTAAAGATAATAATTAAACATAAAGAGTAATCCTATCATTACCAAAAATAAGAAGGTCGTAAACGTTTGAATTCCTAATAATTGAGATACTTTATATGCAGTGGCAGGAAATAAAACCATCCACAATAAGAAAAGTGCCCAAACAATCCAAAGAATCGCATAACGTACATTCATATTGGATTTAATGGAACTATAGATTACAAAAGCTAAGATGATTAAGATTGTGATAATCAATAAGCCTTTTAATACTGGCGGAATAAATACTGCTTGCATGTGTTTCTCCTCTTATCTTAAGAATAATATACTCATCAATACATTAAACATAAAATGGATTGATTTTAATGGATTATGGAAATAACTAACCCCTACAGTTCTTTCTTCCATCTCCACTTGTACTTCTTTATATTTATACCCCTTTTTAATGATATAGGTCAATGCATCCGGTTCTGCAATAAAGTTCATATTCTCCGCAAAGTCCTTTAATACTTTACTACCCAATGCCCTCATACCACTTGTAGGGTCTGTAACGGTTTTTCCTGTCTTTAACTTAATGGCTAGACATAATAAGCGTGAACCAATCATACGCATTGTAATTGGTTTCTTTTCATTAATAAAACGAGAACCAACCACATAATCATATCCTTCCTCAATGGATTTAATTAAGGTAGAGATATACTTTGGAGGATGTTGACCATCTCCATCTGTAACAATAGCGACATCATATCCATGCTCATAGGCATACATAAAACCAATCTGTGTTACACCAGCTAAACCAACATTATTTACTAAATCAAGATGGTTAAAACCATGTTGATCTAATAACTCTGCTGTTCCATCTGTTGAACAATCATTAATAACTAAACTTTCCCATCCATAAGAATGAATATTAGGAATGAGTTCAGGAAGAGCTAACTCTTCGTTATGTGCTGGTACAATCACTAAAACTTTCACCATTCCATTATAACCGAAATCAATTTAATACACACGTAAAGCTGATTAATGGTATCATGATAAAGATGAAAAAATGTTTGGTAGTCCCAGGACCTTTTTTACCTTATAACGATACCATTACGCAATTAGTCTATAAACAATTGCGTCTTTTACCATTAGAATATGATGTTTGTGCTCTATCGAATGAAGTAGATGAGAAACTTCAAGAACAACTTCAAAAAGATCCATGTTTTAAGAAATTTCATATTAATTACACCGATAAGTATAATAACGTTCTATTTTCGATTAAGAATGTTCATATCTATAAAGGTTTAGAACACATGAAGCGTTATATTAAAACCGCAATTGATATGTATGATAACCATGAATATTTATATACATCTTCTTGGCCATGTTATACAACAAGAGTTGGTGTAGAACTAAAGAAACAACATCCAAATCTAGTATGGCTCGCTAATTTCTCTGATCCTATTAATCATAGCCCTTATAAGTTTGATCAAGAAACTTATAAATCCTATCATATCTTTGAAAAGATTGCGTTCAAATTATATTGCAAATATTATGTCGTAGATGAAGATGAAGCGAATGCTTTTGAACATGCGGATTGGTTAATCTTTATTTGTGAAGAACAAAGAGATTTCATGATTGAACAATATCTAAAATACTTTGGTAAAGTTTCTAAACAAGAATTACTCTTTAAGAGTTTAATTGTACCTTTAAACTATATTCCAGAATGGAATGATCTAATCCCTTCTAAAGAAGCACCTCATAATCCAGTCTTTACCCTTTCTCATTTTGGAAGAGTTTATGGATTAAGAATCATTGAAGAATTTATCTATGCAGTTCAACTCTTTATTAAGAAACATCCAGATACACCATTTGTCATAGAACAATATGGTGAATTCAGAAAGAGTGATATCGCTTTAATAAAAAAACTAGGCTTATCCAATTACTTTAAGATTCATAATAAGGTTCCTTACGCAGAATGTATTGAAAAAATGCATCAAAGTGATGCCGTATTATTATTTGATACCATCCTTGATGAAGATACCATTCAACCTTATTTACCAAGTAAGATTATGGAATATTCTTTATTAAAGAAAGATGTCTTAGCAGTAACGACTTCAAAAAGTCCATCCTATCGTATCTTAAAAGAAAGTAATGCGATTGCGTGTAAATACGATCGTAACGATATATTAAAAGGTTTAGAAGATTTACTTCTAAACCATAGAGAATCTAAAGTTCATTACGCTTATACCAATGAACAAGCGATTCAAAGTTTATTACATGTGTTAGAAACCAAATAACTCTTGTGCTTCTAGCATATTCTTACGAATTTCAACTTTAAATGGACACCGTGACTCACATGTACCACATTGGATACATTCTGACGCATGGTGTTCTAAAACTTTATAGTGTTCACGAACCGTTTCTGGAATAGCACCTTGTGCTTTTGCGAGGTTTAAGAACTTTGTGATAGATGCAATATCAAGATGCATAGGACATGGTAAACAATGATTACAATACATACAATGTCCTTCCCAAGAGATTTTAGGGAATGAGGCAAGCGCTAATGCATAATCTTTTTCTTCTTCACTAGCTTCTTCATATTTTAAAGATTCTTGAAGTTGTTCCACTGTATGAGCTCCTACCATAATTGAACTAGAAGCAGGTTGTGATAAAGCATAGTGGATACATTGAATTGGTGTTAAAGATACTTTCGCAGGCGATAAT
This sequence comes from uncultured Erysipelotrichaceae bacterium, assembly GCA_902797775.1. Classification (GTDB taxonomy): domain Bacteria; phylum Bacillota_I; class Bacilli_A; order Erysipelotrichales; family Erysipelotrichaceae; genus Bulleidia. Next base: position 3,687 of record CADBUH010000195.1, read on the forward strand.
TCAGCATCTAATAAATCGCCTCCTCCAAAAGCTTTCATAACCGTAATACCTACTCCTAAACGTTGACAAGTTTCATATAGTGTTTGCCGTTCTGGATCCATATTTAAGAGTTCCTTTTCATAGGCTTCATCTGCCCATAAGTCTTCTACATTTTCACTTGCAGGTTGTAAATCATAACAAGGATTGATACTAAACATTAAGACTTCAATCTTACCTGTTTCAATCGCTTTTAAGGCAACTTCTGGATTATGAGAACTTAACCCAATATGATGAATACGTCCTTCTTCTTTGAGTTGTACAGCATAATCAAGAACTCCATTTTGAACAATTGCATCCCAATCACTTAACGCATCACAATAATGAATCATCCCTACATCAAGATAATCTGTTTGAAGTAATCCCATCATCTCTTCAAATCCTACTTTTACTTCTCCTAGATTACGACTTCTTAAGTATTGATCATCTTTCCATATTGAACAAATATGCGATTGAATATAAAACTTCTCTCTTCTTCCCTTTAAAGCATCTCCTACTGCTTTACGCATCTTAGGATCGGAAGCATATAAATCAAAATAGTTTATCCCCTCTTTTTCTGCATAATCAAAGAGTTTCTTACACATAGTGTAATTGTCTTCTTGGAATCCTTCACATCCCATTCCAATTTCACTAACTTTTAATCCTGTATTTCCTAAATCACGATACTTCATAAACACTCCTTCATTTTTAAAATACTGGTGAATGTTTCCATCCACCAGTATGTTTTATCTTGAACCTTTATCGTATGGTATTCCTTCTGCTTTCGGTGCTGCCGAATTCTTAGAAGTGAAGGCCAATACAATTAAGGAAATAATATAAGGCATCATATTGTAGATGGTTCCTGGAATCTTTAGTGCTGCAAGAACGCCAATACCTGTATAGACATTGGATAGTGCACGGAAGAATCCAAAGAGTAATGCAGCTAATGCAATGCGATATGGTTTCCATTGACCAAAGATCATAACAGCTAATGCTAAGAAACCAAATCCTGCAACACCAACTTCAAACTTCCACTCAGATACACCTGCCGTAATATAAACGATTCCTCCAAGTCCACCTAATAAGCCAGAAATCAATACTCCAGCCCAGCGCATTTTATAGACATTAATACCTACAGAATCTGCTGCTTGTGGGTTTTCACCACAGGCCATTAAACGTAATCCAAAACGTGTACGATAGAGGATTAATGCACTTAAGAAGATTGCGATAACTGCCATCAACATAAACCAGTTAAATTCAAATCCATTTAGATTCACTAAGAAGGCTTTCTTTTGGTTAATATATTGGATGGTTGTAGAAACATTGTTTGGATCCGATGCTGTATTAATCGCACGTGCAATGACCGTTGCGACTGCAGTCGCTAACATATTCATTGCAGTACCAACTAATGTTTGGTCTGCTTTAAAGTTAATACTTGCGACACCTAATAAGACTGAATAAATCATTCCA
>CADBUH010000196.1 GCA_902797775.1 uncultured Erysipelotrichaceae bacterium
GGCTTTTTATAAGCTCCACAAACTGGGCACTTTACAAGAGTAGGCGCATTTAATTTATAATGTGTTCTTCTCTTATCTCTTCTTGTGCTAGAGTTTCTTCTTTGTTGTACTGCCATTCGCCTGACACCTCCTAATCGTCATCTTTTAATAATTCTTTTAATTTTGCCAGGCGCGGATCTCGCTTATCTTCCTGACCTTTTTGATACTCTTCCTCGGTGACAATTCGCCATCCATCACCTTGCGGATAGTCTTCTTTTGAAGCGTGTGTTACCTGCATTGGTACTTCCATAAAGATGGCATCTACCACTGCTTGGTACGTATCAACGATATCGTTATCTACGAGCCTTACACCGTCTTCATCACGATCAACGAAGGAGTACACTTCCTCTGTGTGCGTATCAAATGGATATTCAATCTCTTTTCCAGTAATGGCATCTGGTACAATCATCACACCATCAATATCCATGGAAAGAAAGAAACTATCTTCCTCTTCATTGAGATATCCACTACCTTCAACGTGAACATCACAAACACGATTGATACGACTGTTTTTTTGAAACGCATCATCATCAATCGTTACATCTTCTTCAAATTCAACCAATGAAGAATATTGTTCTAGTTCAGAACGCGTCCATTTCACAGTAAAAATCTCCTTGTTCGTAACGGCTCAATTATAGGCAAAGACCGTTTTAAAGTCAATCATATTTCCTAATGAATCTTTTCTTCTAACCAGTTTAAGACATCCTCATAGACAACCATATGGTCTTTTTCATTGAGAACTTCATGACGCATATTCGCATAAAGCTTTGTGGTTATATCTTTATAACCTGCTTGTTTTAAAGTATTGATGGTATCTTCAAACCCAGCATCTCCACCTCGACAAGGATCATCTTCTCCTGCAAATACAAATAGTGGCATCTCTTTATGTTTTCCTTTGTATAAAGATACCTCATGCATCCTTACAACCCCTTCTAATTCATCAATATAACCTTGAATCGTAAATGGGAAACCACAGTTAGAATCTTTTGCGTATTTTGATACATTCTCTTCGTTATAACTAATCCAATCAAATGGGGTTTTTGGATTCTTTACAGCTTTATTGAATGTACCAGTCACAAGATAATCCATTAGACGACTATATCCTTTACCACCTTTAAAACGTTTAATAAAGTTTCCTAACGTTTGTCCTAATTTCGCTGCTGGTTGATAATTAGGTACTCCAGAAAGGATTGTACCAGCTAATTCATCATCATATTGTTGGATATAGCATCTTCCAATAATGCTTCCCATAGAATGTCCAAATAAGACAATTGGAACCCCAGGATATTCTTTTTTAATTTGTTCGGTAACTTGATGGGTTGCGTATAGTAGATGGTCCCAACCACCTTTTTCACCAAAGTATCCTTTTAATCCACCTTCTGCGGATTCTCCATGCCCTGGTAAATCAAACGTCACAACCCCATAGCCATGACTCTTTAAAAATTCTGCGAAATCTTCATATCTTTTGCGATGTTCTGACATCCCATGGACAATTTGTACAACTGCCTTTAGTTTTCCTTCAGGACGAAATAAAGAAACGCCTAATGATTCACTCATATGATTTCAACCTCACTTTTTTGTTAATTTTATTGTACCATTATTCTATGGATAAAATATGTGGAATTGTAGCGGAATATAATCCGTTTCATAAAGGACATGAATACCAGATTCAAAAGACAAAAGAAAAAGTTGATTATGATGTTTTAGTTGTGGTCATGTCAGGGAACTTTGTACAACGTGGTGAACCTGCGATCATTGATAAATGGAAACGTGCAGAAAGTGCGATACATGGAGGTGCAGATATTGTAATCGAGCTTCCTTATGTTTACGCAACCCAAAGTGCTTCCCAGTTCGCGCATGGTGCTATACAGCAGTTAAAACATATCGGTATAACCCATCTATCTTTTGGAAGTGAATGTGGTAACTTAGAGAATCTTCAAGAGATTGCGGATACCTCTGTAAATCCAGACCATCTTCATGTAGCTATGGATACAGGAATGTCCTATCCAAAATCCTATCGTTTACTCACAACCGATATGTATCCAAATGATATCCTTGGCGTAAGTTATCTAAAAGAAATAAAAGATACTTCCATCCAACCAATCTTAATTGAACGTACAAATTCATATAACGATTTAACCCTGCAAGAAATAAGTAGCGCAACTGCTTTACGTAATGCCTTAAAGGAGAATAAAGATATTACCCCTTATACTTCCATGGCTCCACTACTTCAAGAAGAGAACCTTGTAAGGATGGAAGAATTCTATCCTTACTTAAGAACTTACCTCTTAACAAGTCCTAAAGAATATCTTCAAAGTTTATTCTTATTTCGTGAAGGAATTGAAAACCATCTTATTAAATGTGCAAGTAAGAATTCTACTTATGAAGGCTTTATAAAAGACGCAACGAATTGGCGTTATACTTCTTCTCGTATTCGTAGAACGTGTCTACAGGCAATGATGCAATTGATTAAACAAGAAGTACAAAAACTTCCACCTCTTGATACCGTACGTATCCTTGCGTTTAATGATACCGGAAGATCGTATCTTCATGCATTAAAGAAAAAAGAAGTTCCTTTCGCTTCCCGTTTTGCGAAAGTACCTTCTCCTTGGCGTACCATTGAATATCGCTCTACCCTTCTCTATACAAGTGTTCTAGAGGAAGAAAAAAGAAATGAACTCTTAGAGCTAGAGATTAGTGGTGCACAATATATAAAATAATGGGTTTCCTTAGGAAACCCATTTCTCTTATTCTGCTTCTTTAACGTTTGTATAAACTTTATTGACATCATCACAATCGTTTAATAAACCCATTAAACGATCGAATTGTTCTTTTTCTTCTTGGTCTGTTAATACAACATATTCATTTGGTAACATGGTTGCTTCACATACCACGAATTCTACATCTGGAAGTAAACCTTGAATCGCATCTTGTGCTTTTCCAAAATCTTGGAAGGATGTCTTAACTGTCATCTCTCCATCTTCTACATAGATATCTTGCACATCTACTTCTGCTTCCATCATGACATCAAGCATCTTTTCTTCATCTTCATAAGGGAAAATGAATAATCCTACATGTTCATAATTGAAGGATACAGCTCCACTATTACCTAGTTTTGCACCCTTACATTTATTGAAACAGGTCTTAACTTCCGTTACCGAACGGTTTTGGTTATCCGTTAAACAATCTACGATAACCGTACTAGCTCCAGGTCCAAATCCTTCATAACGACATTCAATATAACTCTCATCAGACCCACCTTTTGCTTTATCAATTGCACGTTTAATAACGTCTGCAGGTACTTGATTTGATTTTGCTTCTTGAATCTTACGCTTTAATGCTAAGTTCATATCTGGATCAGGAACACCCGACTTCGCAGCGATATATAATTCTTTACCAAAACGTGAATAGAGTTTTGA
>CADBUH010000197.1 GCA_902797775.1 uncultured Erysipelotrichaceae bacterium
ACCATTATTAGAAGCACGATAAAAAAAGATACTTTCTTGTGCCTACGTTGTTTATTTGAGAAATTCTTTTTCATATCCATAATATTTATATTACTACTATAATTATATAACGAAAAGTACTATGCTCCATTATATTCATGCATATATGAATATTTATCAATTAGCTTACCTTGATACAACGTGGTTAAAAGAAAGTGATTTAGTAATTGCGAAATATACGAACCCATCTTTGGGTGTTGGATATGAGTTGGCATATGCCGAAAGACTAAATAAACATATACTTCTAGTGGAAGTACCTTTTAAAGTGTTTCTTCTAAGGTAGAAATATATTCAATTCCTATGATTTCTTTCATTACATAAGAACCATCATGAAAGGTAGAAACATCCGCTTTAAACTTTCGAGTTGGTTGGAAATAAGATTTTTCTAGAAGTCTACGAACAGGTAGATTGTTTTCATTTACGAATGCGTGAATACGTGTACACCAATGACGCTCTAGAAGGTAGTGACGAAGTTGTTGAAGAGCTTCGGTCGCATATCCTTTTTGGGTATATTGTTTTCTTACTACAATATCTAATTCCGATTCTTTATTGGGATAACGAGTTACTTCTACCTTTCCAATCAATGTATCATCTTCATAGATTCCAAAACATAAAAACGGTTTCTCATCCACAACTTCATTATGAATCGCATTTAAATAATGAATACTTTCATTGGTTGGAAAAGGGATTGGTAATTGTACAAGACAAAAACTTTGATCTACATCAAGATATAAATCATTTAATGGTTGAATGGAATCGGTTGGCCATTTTTTAAGTGTAATCATAATCTACTTCTATCATACTACAAATGAAATTTTCTTTTTCTCTCTAAACAAAGTAAAATAATACATATGAATGAAACAATAGCTGCGATTGCCACAGGCAACGATGAAAGTGCGATTAGTATTATTCGTGTATCTGGAGAAGATGCGATTTTACTTGTGAATGAATTGTTTGATAAAGACATAAGTAACGCCAAAGGATATACGATGCAGTTTGGAACAATCCTAGAAGATAAAGAACCAGTGGATGAAGTTCTCGTCAGTGTTTTTAGAGAACCTAAATCTTATACAGGTGAAAATATGGTAGAGATTAACTGTCATGGTGGTGTCTATATCACTAGAAAGGTTCTATCTCTATGTTTAGGCCAGGGGGCGCGCTTAGCACGCCATGGTGAATTTACTGAACGTGCTTTCTTAAATGGGAAACTAGATTTAAGCCAAGCAGAGGGTGTAAATGATCTTATAAAAGCCAATGATACATTAAACGCTACAAGTGCAGTACATTCCTTAAAAGGAAGTGTAAGAAAGTTAATTGAACCACTCATTGAAGATTTAACACAAATTATTTCTCAAATTGAAGTGAATATTGATTATCCGGAATATGATGATGTAGAAGAATTAACGTTTAATGAAATTCTTCCAAAAGCTAGAGATTGGCAAGATCGGATTGATGATATTATTACGAAAGCGAATCAAGCGACTTTAATACGTTCAGGTATTGATACAGTAATTGTAGGAAAACCAAATGTAGGAAAGTCTTCGCTTTTGAATGCGTTATTAGAAGAAGATAAAGCGATTGTGACTGATATCGCAGGCACAACACGAGATCTCGTAGAAGGTAGTGTACGAATTGGGAATGTCACTTTAAATTTAATTGATACCGCAGGGATTCATACACCAAGTGATACCATTGAAGAGATTGGGATTAATAAATCATTAGAGGCTTTAGAAAAAGCACAACTTGTTTTAATGGTATTAGATAGTTCTTCTGGTATTACAGAAGAAGATCAAAAATTATTAGAGTTAACTGAAGGTAAAGATCGCATTATCCTCTATAACAAAAAAGATCAAAAGGAATTACCAAATACGATATCCATTAGCGCGATTAATCGAGATATTGATGCTTTAGTTAAAGCGATTGAAGATAAATTCGCAAATGAAATCAATGTCGCAAAACAAGATACATTGAATAATGAAAGACAAATTGGTTGTGCACTCATGGCACGTAATGCGATGCATGAAGCAATCGTAGAACTTGAATTAGGAAAAGAAATTGATCTTGTGACAATTGATTTACAGAAAGCGTATTATGCATTAAAAGAAATTATTGGAGAAGTAGGTAGAGATGACTTATTAGATGAAATCTTTAGTCGTTTCTGTTTAGGAAAGTAATATATATGAATTATATTGATTCACACGCACATATCTTTTCAGAAGAATTCAAAGAGGATTTTCATGATGTCTGTTTGAGAGCGAAAGAGAATGGTATCCATCGCATCATGATTATCACCACAAGAGTTGAGGAAGCAAAACAAGCTATTGCATTTTCGAAACAAGATCCTTATCGTTATCAAGTTGCTTTTGGAATACATCCAGAAGATGTACAAATCGCCAATGATGATTTATTAAGACAAGTTAGAGAAATCGTTTCCATGCCAGAAGTAAGTGCAGTAGGTGAAATAGGACTGGATTATTATTGGGATAAGGAACATGCAGAAGAACAAAAACAATTATTTATTGAACAAATTAAAATAGCGAATGAAGTAAATAAACCAATCCTTGTGCATAGTAGAGATGCGATGCAAGATACCTATGATATTATGGTCAATAATCCTTCAAGAGGTTTAATGCATTGTTTTGCAGGAAGTGCAGAAATGGGAATTGAATTTGTAAAGAAGGGATATTATATCGCACTAGGTGGTGCTGCGACCTTTAAGAACGCAAGGCATTCTTTAGAAGTATGTAAGGCAATTGATGAGCGGTATTTATTAACCGAAACCGATTGTCCTTATATGTCTCCTGAACCATTAAGAGGTAGAAGGAATGAACCTGCAAATATTCCATATATCGCTAAAAAACTCGCAGAGACAAAGGGAATGGAATTAGAAGAATTTGTTGAACAAATTAACCAAAACTACGCACGCTTTCTTGGAGAAAACAATGAATAGAATCCAAGAAGTCATCGTTGTAGAAGGGAAACACGATACCGCAACATTAAAAAGGTATTTTGAATGCGATACGATTGAAACAAATGGACTTTCTTTAAATGAAGAAACCATGAACTATATTGAAAAGGTTCAAAAGAAAAGAGGGATTATCCTTTTAACAGATCCAGATTCTCCAGGTAATCGTATTCGCGATAAAATTAATCAAAGAGTTCCAAACTGTAAGAATGCATTCCTACAAAAGAAAGATGCGAGAACTTCAAAAAAGGTTGGGATTGAACACGCGAGTAAAGAAACAATTGAGGAAGCATTAAAAAACCTCATTACATATCAAGATAAACCAAACAATACACTCACAACGAATGATTTATATGAACTTGGATTATTAGGAAAACCAAAGAGTAAACAATTAAGAGAGCATATTGGTACACGATTACATCTTGGTTTCGCAAATGCGAAGACAATGTTACATCGCTTAAATTGTTTAGGTATCACAAAAGAAGAATTGGAGAAATTACTTTAAATGGAAAAACCAATTGCGACAATATCACGCACAAGAGAAATAACAGAACGCTACAACATACGCGCAAAGAAGGGCTTTGGGCAAAATTTTCTTGTGGATGTGAGTATTGCGAAACGAATTGCGAATAGTATTCCAAAGGATTCCATCGTTATTGAAGTTGGTCCAGGAATTGGAAGTCTTACCGAACAATTAGCGATTCATTCTAAAAAGGTGATTGCGTATGAAGTAGATGAAAGACTTCTACCTATTCTAGAGGAAGAATTAAAAGAGTATTCCAATATTGAAGTAATATTAAAAGACTTTTTAGAATGTAATCTAGAAGAAGAACTAAAAGAATTTAACGAACCAATTTATGTCGCAGCGAATTTACCATACTATATTACGTCTCCAGTCCTATTTAAGTTATTTGAATCATCTTTAGAATTTCCTATTATTACCGTTATGATGCAAAAAGAAGTCGCAGAAAGATTCTTAGCGAAACCAAATAGTAAAGAATATGGTTCAATCAGTGTAGAAGGACAATATCTATATCATATTGAACGTGTATGTAATGCACCTAAAAATGCTTTCTTACCTGCACCTAAGGTAGATAGTGTTGTCTTAAAGTTTGAAAGAAAGAAGGATATCTTACCAGTGGATAACCAAAATCAGTTCTTCACATTTATTAAAGGGTGTTTTAAACAACGTAGAAAAACACTATATAATAATCTTAGAGAATTCTTACAGGATAAAGAAAAGGCTGAAAATGTTCTAGAGAAGATGAATTATCCTATGAATATTCGTGCTGAAGAATTATCTTTAGAAGAATTTATAAATCTTTATCAGATTGTTAAAGAACAGGGATAAAAACAATGAAAGAAAGAGCCTACGCAAAAATTAATCTTTGTTTAGATGTAATAAGAAGAAGAGAGAATGGGTATCACGATTTAAAAATGGTGATGGTTCCTATTAACTTTTATGATGTATTAGATGTTATGCCTGCAGCTTCTACCTCATTAAGTATTAATCGTAGTTATTTACCTGTGAATGAAAAGAATACAGTGATTAAAGCGATTGCGATTATGAAGGAAAGATATCAAATTGAGAAAGGATATCGTTGTACATTACAAAAACATATTCCAACACAAGCTGGTCTAGCTGGAGGAAGTGCAGATGCGGCTGCAGTCATTCGTATGATTAATCATTTAGAGGGATTAAATCTAAGCAGAGAAGAACTTATAGAAATCGCAAAAGAAGTTGGGGCAGATGTACCATTCTGTTTATTTAATCAACCTTCTTTAGTGGAAGGAATCGGAGAAGTATTAACCCCATTCCAAATTCATTGTGATTTTGATTTGTTACTTGTGAAACCTAGAAAAGGGGTATCTACTGCGAAAGCTTTTGAAGGAATTGATTTTAATACGGTAGAACATCCTGATTGTGATGCGATGAGGAAAGCACTTGAAGAAGATGATTATGAAGGCGTTATTCATTCTCTTGGGAATAGTCTAGAAGCAGTAAGTCTTTCACTTGTAAAAGAGATTAAAGATGTAAAAGATAAAATGATTGAACTAGGATTTGATGGTGTTCTTATGTCAGGAAGTGGTTCAACTGTATTTGGTATAACAAGAGATAAAAACTTATTGATGAATGCCGCAAATGTGATGAAAGAAAAAGGGAACTTTGTGCGAATCACAAAGATATTAGGAAATGAAAAATAAGAAGAAAAAAAGAGCTTATACAAAGATGACAGAGGCAGAGTATCAACTTTGGAGAAAACTCAATCGTCCACAAACATTTATTAACAAAAAGAAACAACGTTTAAAGAAGGCGACCCGAAAAAAGGGAAGAATGGAAGAAGAATAAGAAAAGACTGTCTTAATAGGAACAGTCTTTTTTTCGCGTCAATTTAAAATTTAAAGCTTAACGACGTTTGATGCTTGTGGTCCACGATCACTTTCGGTGACGTCAAAAGAAACTTCTTGGCCATCATCGAGTGTTTTATACCCCTCACTTTGGATAGCAGAATAATGTACAAAAATATCCGTGCCATCTTCAGCAGTAATAAACCCGTAACCTTTTTCAGCATTGAACCATTTTACTTTGCCAGTTGCCATTTGTTACTACTACTCCTTATCTAGAATCACAAATTGGATACTGAATAAACTGTAGCATTGCACCTTTTTTCTTACAAGAATAATTCATACACGTGTATTATAAAAAGCTGTATTTTAAAGGCTTTTTTGTACAAAATCGGTATATTGTATAAAAAAATAGGAAAGACATGATATGCTAAAACAGTAAAATAATGAAAAGGAGATTTTGATATGAAAGCACCATTTTCGGATTATTTAAAAAGTATTAAAAAACCTTTACAGCAATTAGAAAATAATTTACGTGAATTCTATGAATATGTAAGTATTTTAGCGACAGATTCAAAAGGTTTTTCTTTACGTTTATCACAACACGCAAAAGCAGTATCCAGTGAAACCATGACAACGGAACGAGGGATTGTGATTCGTGTTATGAAAGATGGTTTATATAGTGAATACGCAAGTAATGATATGAACCTTGAGGATATTTCATCCTTAACAGAAGAAATTAAGAATCAACTTGACCAACAACTTCAAGTATTAAAAGAAACAAACACAACCATTTATGAAACAGGAAAACTAGAGGATGAACCATGTGAACTCTTTGTTGAAATGGAATGTGAAGAGTTACCAGAAACAACAGATTTATCAAAACTTGTTGAATTATTTACGACTATTTCCAATGATACCGTTCAGAAAGATAAAGATATTGTGGATTGTATTGTATATGGACAATCTACACATGTATGTAAGATGTTTTTAACAAAAAATAGAGATTTAGCACAAAGTTATGTTTATTCTGAAGGTGGAATAAATGTGATGAAGAGAAAAGGAAACCAAAATGAATTTGGTAGTGTTAATCTTGCGGGAAGAAATGGACCAGAGATCTTTGTGGGATTAAAAGACATGGCAGATGAAGCTATTTCCATCGCTACGGATTTATTAAATGGAGAACGTGTTATACCTGGAGAATATGAAGTTATCACATCTCCTGAAGTATCTGGTTTAATCGCACATGAGGCATTTGGTCACGGTGTAGAGATGGATATGTTTGTGAAGAATCGTGCACTAGGAAAAGAGTATATTGGAAAACGTGTTGGGTCTGAACATGTAACGATGCATGAAGGAGCGTTAAGTGCTGTGGATGTAGCGTCCTATGCATTTGATGATGAAGGTGTACTTGCTTCTGATGTTGTTGAAATTGATAAAGGAATTCTTAAGAGTGGTATTTGTGATGCATTAAGTGCGAAACGTTTAAACTTTAAAGCGACAGGTAACGGAAAACGAGAAAATTATGCACATAAAGCATACACAAGAATGACAAATACTTTATTTGAAGGTGGAAATAATACATTAGATGAAATGATTGCGTCGATTGAATATGGTTATTTATTAAAAGGTATGCGTAATGGCATGGAAGATCCAAAGCATTGGGGAATCCAATGCGTAGTGGATCGAGGCTATGAAATCAAAGATGGAAAACTCACAGGGAAAATCGTATGTCCACTTGTCTTAACTGGTTATGTTCCAGATGTTCTAGGAAATGTCACAATGGCTACGAAAGAAGCGTATACATTCGGAACTGGAGGATGTGGTAAAGGACATAAAGAATGGGTAAAGGTATCCGATGGAGGCCCATATCTTAAGACGAAAGTGAGGTTAGGATAATGTTAGAAACTTTATTAGAGATATTAAAAGAATCAAACGCTCTTGCTTGGGAAGTCACAAACCTTAAGAAGAAGAGTTGGGAATTCTATTTTATACGTCATAACCTTGATCAAAATCGTTATGTAGAAACAGAAGAGTATATTGTAAAAGTATTTGTGGGTGATACAAATACGATGGGTAGTGCGAGTGAAGTATTCTATCCAAAAACAGGAAAAGAAGAACTACAAAAAGGAATTGAACAATTATTAACACGTGCTTCCTATGTACAATTTCCTTATTATGATTTAAACCATCCATCTAATATAGAAACACAAGTTGGTAAAGAACCTAACTTAGAAGAAATTAGTAAACAATATATATCTTTACTTCAAGGAATACAAGAAAGTGAAAGTGAAGATATTAACTCTTATGAATTATTTGTGAATGGGATTACAAGACATTATTTAAACTCCAATGGAGTAGATGTTATAGATGTATATCCACAATCTATGGCAGAAGTTATTATCAATGCGAGAAAAGAGAATCATGAGATTGAACTCTATCGTAATTATGTGAGTGGAACTTGTCATAAAGAGATGGTAGAAGAAGATCTTCTTAAGACAATGAAGATGGGAAGAGACCGTGTTATCGCACAAGATACACCAAAGATGGAACCAATCCCTGTACTTTTATCTACCCAAGATGCATTAGATGTTTATACCTACTTTATTATGCAAACTAACACAGCTTACATTTATCAAAAAGTATCACAAGTTGAAAAAGGAAAAGTAGTCGTAGAAGGAAAGGGAGGAGATCCTTTAACGATTAAGGTTGTAAAAGAATTAGAAAACTCTTCTCGTAATTTCTCTTATGATAGTGAAGGAGCACCAATTCATGATTTAACACTAATTAATCATGATGTAGTGGAACACTTAACTGGTTCTAGACAATATAGTTATTATTTAAAAGAAGATACATTTAATGGACAAAACTATGTTGTGGAAGGTGGTTCTAAAACAGAAGAAGAATTAAGACAAGGAAGATATATTGAGATTGTGGAATTCTCTTCTTTCCAAGTGGATCCTTCTACGGGAGATATGTTTGGGGAAATAAGATTAGGTTATTTACATGAAAATGGAGAAACAAAAATAGTAACAGGTGGTTCTATTTCTGGAACGATGAGAGAGTTTGTGAAAACACTACAATTCTCTAAAGAACAAAAACAATATAACAATTTCTTAATCCCTTCTGTCACAAGACTCGAAAATGTATCTGTAACAGGGATATAGTTTTGTATAATAGTTGTGATGAAAGAAAACAACGAATTAGAACAAATATTAAATAAAGATGAAACAATCACTTTAGCCGATGAGCTAAAAGTGGTTTTTCATTTAAGTTTACCTGGTGTACTCGCACAAATATCAGAGATTATTATGCAGTATATTGATGCGGCAATGGTAGGTTTATTAGGAGCGAGTGCTTCGGCATCCATTGGATTAGTATCAAGTACCACATGGTTATTCTTTGGATTAATCTCTGCGTGTGCTGCTGGTTTTTCTGTTCAATGTGCGCATGCGATTGGAGCCCAAGATTACACCAAAGCGAAATCCATCTTTAAACAAAGTATCATCGCTTGTCTTATTATGTCAGCGATTTATATGAGTGTAGGTTTATGGGTTGCGCCAAGGTTACCACTATGGTTAAAAGCAGAACAAACACTATGGAAGGATTCCATCAATTATTTCTTATTATTTAGTTTCTTTATACCAGTAAGACAATTAACGAGTTTATTTCAAGGAATGTTACAGTGTTCTGGGAATATGAAAATACCGAGTATTCTTGTGGCGGTATCCTGTTTATTAGATGTGGTATTTAATTATTTATTAATCTTTCCTACTAGAGAAATCTCTTTATTTGGAACTTCCTTTACGATGTATGGAGCAGGACTAGGTGTACTTGGGGCACAGTTAGGAACTTCTTTATCGATACTTGTGAATATGCTATGTCTATTCTATTTTGCGGTTATTAAATCTAAAAAATTATCTTTAATTAATGTAAAAGGAAGTTGGATTCCAAATAAAGAAGTGGTTCATAACGCTGTAAAAATATCGGCTCCAATGGGATTAGAGCAAAGTGCACTATGTTTAGCACAAATTGTATCAACAAGAATCATTGCACCATTAGGCACCATCGCAATAGCAGCACATAGTTTTGCGATTACAGCAGAATCCATTTGCTATATGCCAGGATATGGAACAGGTGCAGCTGCGACTACACTAGTTGGACAAAGTATAGGTGCAAGAAAACCTCACTTAGCGAAACGTTTTGCGTGGGTAACTACTTATTTTGGTATAGCAGTAATGAGTGTTACTGCCTTCTTAATGTATTTCTTATGTCCTTATGTATTTAGGTTTTTAACACCAGATTTAGAGGTTCAAAAACTTGGAATATCCATTTTACGAATTGAATTATTTGCGGAGCCTCTCTTTGCGGCATCCATCGTCATCACGGGAGCTTTGCGTGGAGCTGGAGATACATTAGTTCCAGGAATACTAAACCTAGTGAGCATTTGGGGAGTTCGTATTCCAATTGCCTACTTTATGACACGTACGATTGGTCTAGCAGGTGCGTGGTACGCTATGGCAATAGAGATATGCTTTAGAGGGTTCTTATTTATTATTCGTTTAAAAAGAGAAAGGTGGTTAAAACAATCACTGGTAGGAGGAAATGTATAATGTTAAGTTTACTAACGATCGAAACAATATTAATCTTGTTGGCAACAATCTTTTTAGTCTTAGGCTATTTTATAAATCGAGAAGGTGAAAAAAGAAAGCATGCACGAACCATCTCTACAAAAGGTGTGGTAACAGGATACCAAGAGCGTGTAGATGAAGATGGTCATACGGTAGCACTATGCGTTTCCTATGTAGATGATCAAGGAAAGTTAATTGAAGGAGTAACTGATATTTCGAAAACATTTTCTCTTGATAAATTTCCAATTGGTAGAGAAGTTACCATCCTTTATGATCCATTAGATTCATCAAAATTTATCGTAAAAGAGTTTGATGTGAATGTATTAGGACTCGTAGGAAAAATCTTTATGGGAGTTGGCCTTTTACTTCTTTTATCAGGTGGTATATTGACACTGTTTTAACATTTTCTAGAAGTTTAGTCATGGTATAATATGTAGGCTTATGGCAGATAAAAAACAGACCTATACACCAATGATTCAACAATATTTAAGTGTAAAGGAACAATATAGCGATACACTCATTTTTTATCGTGTTGGAGACTTCTATGAGATGTTCTTTGAGGACGCAAAAATTGCGAGTAAAGAACTTGATTTAGTATTAACTGGAAAAAGTGCAGGTGTCGATGAAAAGATTCCAATGTGTGGTGTTCCTCATCATGCGGTTTCAAGTTATATACAACGTCTTGTATTAAGGGGATATAAGGTTGCGATTGTGGAACAAATGCAAGATCCAAAAGAAGCGGTTGGAATCGTAGAAAGAGATGTTATTCGAGTAATTACACCAGGAACACTTATGGAAGAAATAAGTGATGAAAAAGAGAGTGTCTATTTATGTTCGATTGAAGATTATGGATATGGATATTCTTTAGCGATTGTAGAAGTTAGTACAGGTGAAAACTTTGTTCAAAATATTAATCATCAAACGAGTATACTACTTCAAACATTACTTAAAAATAATGTAAAAGAAATTGTTGTGCGTCATTCTTTTGATCATAAAGTGATTACACAATTAAGAGAAACAGGAATTGTGATTTCTTATTGTGAAGAAGATTCAATTGAGTCTATTTATCAACCTTTAGTAGAAGATTTAACGAAGGAATATGATCAACTAGCGTATGGAAGAATGTTGCACTATCTAGAAGCAACCCAAAAACATGTATTGGGTCATCTTCAAGTAACTTCCATTCTGAAAGAAGATGACATCTTATATATGGATTTTAATACCCAACAGAATTTAGAACTTGTTGTTCCACTTCATACACAAAGTAAATCCGAAACATTATGGACCTTTTTAGATGTATGTAAATCTGCGATGGGTTCTCGTTTATTAAAGAAATGGATTGAAAAACCTCTTGTTCAAAAAGAAACGATTGAAAAGAGATATGATCGTGTACAATATCTAATCTCTCATTTTATGAATCGTCAAAAACTACGTGAACACTTAGGTGGTATTTATGATTTAGAACGTCTAATTGCACGATGCGCAATGAATAGTGCGAATGCGATTGATTGCTTAAGATTAAGTAAAACATTAATTGAAGTACCATCTATCCTTGAACAAATTCAATGTGAAGAATTCGCAATCTATGCATCCATTAATCCACTTACCGAATTAAGTAATCGATTAAAAGATGCGATTGTTGATAATCCTCCTGTGCAATTATCTGATGGAGGAATCTTCCGTGATGGCTATAATAAGGAACTTGATGAAGCAAGAAGTATCCAAAGAAGTGGAAGAACTTTTAT
>CADBUH010000198.1 GCA_902797775.1 uncultured Erysipelotrichaceae bacterium
CAGATGGTGGTGTCTATAACACGGTTATGACAAGTAACTTCCCCTATGATGTTTCTCCAGAAGAAGATCTTCAAGATTTAATCCTCTTCTACCAAGAAACAACTTCCACAGGTGATTTTGGTGGAGCGATGGCAGTTGCGAGTGTTGTGTTCAAAGACTTTGATCAAGAATTCTCCGATAAAT
The DNA here is from genome assembly GCA_902797775.1 of uncultured Erysipelotrichaceae bacterium. GTDB lineage: Bacteria > Bacillota_I > Bacilli_A > Erysipelotrichales > Erysipelotrichaceae > Bulleidia. Next base: position 184 of record CADBUH010000198.1, read on the forward strand.
GTTTAAATGCTGCACTCCGTGCGAATAACTATCTCAATCACAATCAAGAATTAATTGATATCGTAAATCCAGATGGTATTATTGGTGGAAACTTCCCAGATAACTTTGATGAAGATGCGCGCTTCTATACCAACATGGGACTCTATGTCGCAACGAAAGACACCATGTATCTCGAAGAAGCGAAACGTCAATATGAAAAGAGTAGCGATGCTGCCATTGGTTTATCTTGGGTCGCAAATGGAGGCTATGGTCGTTATATCTTCTTAACGAACCAAGAAAGTGAAAAAGATGATCCTGAATTCTATAAGGTCATGGTAGAAAGTCTAAAGACAGAAGCTTTAGAAATCTTAAATTATGGATTAGGAAATGGATATAATACAGGTTTATATATGTATGGTTGGGGTAGTAACCATGATATGTGTGTGAATGGTATTACGATGTCTATGGCATATGACTTTACAGGTGATACCCGTTACCAACAATATGCCCTTGAACATCTTAACTATATCTTAGGTAAGAACACCTTAGATTTATGTTATGTTACAACCTTTGGGTATAACTCCCCTACAAATGTTCATAACCGCTTATCCGTTAGTCATGATGTTGTATTCCCTGGTGCGATGGTTGGTGGTGCGAATAGTTTTAGAGAAGACCCTGTCACCCAAGCCTTACCAGGCAATTTACCACAAGCGAAAGTATATTCCGATTCCTTTGATAGTTATTCAACCAATGAAATTGCAATTAACTGGAACTCAGCGCTTATTCACCTTCTTGCGCGTGTGCATCAATAAGCGTGGTTCAAATAATTTATAAATAAGGAAACTTAATAATAAGAAGAGGAAAAGGCCTACCCATACAAGTGGGCTTTTTTCATTCTTAATTTGTGTAATCATCTTAGCGCTATATTCCCCTAACTTCTTTCCCCCTTCTCCATTTGGATGGAACGTATCTTCTAAGAAATAAGCACTATCATTCTCATTGAACACATGTTCAATGCCTTTCATATAATGAATCCCATTACGATCACAAGCTTGGCTATAATACACACTTGTTTTATCTAACATATTACGTACATCCGGATTACTCACATTATATCCAGACATCCCAATTACGATCTTTGCGTTTGGAAAAACATCTTTACAACGTTTCACAAAGGAATCAATGGAGGTATCAATGGCAGTTTGCTCATAATATTGATCATTATAGCCTCCTTCAATGATGACCCATTTCATCTTTTTATAATTACTTTCACCAACTAAGAGAATCGCATCTTCCAGTAATAACTCAAAGTTTGTATATCTACCATTTGGATCTACCGCAACATTTGTAAAACCTGTTCCACCAAGCCCACTTTCAATATAACTCTTTAAGCCTAACGCTTCGGCTGTATAATAGGGCCAATTGGAAGTCCCTACATAGGAATCCCCAATAAAGATGACTCCTCCATACTCTTCATCGATTTCACCCCATATCGCATAAAGATGAACTTCTTGTGTACTTTGTATTAACCAATAGGAAATATAAGCCGTTGGTGCATAAATGATTTCTTTTGAATTCGGATCATCACTATACCCTAATAAGATATGACCTTCATAATTAAAATCGACTGGAGGTAAACGACCAATATCTTCACTCATCGAATATTCCATCGTAATGACTTCGGTATCATCTAAAGAAAGATTACGATGGAAATAGATGGTCGAAGTCACTTGGTCATAGGCTTTTACTTCCATAGGGAAAAACCCTCCTACACATAGAAATAAGAGTATTGAAGTGCATAAGAATGTGATTACCCCTTTGTATTTCATCTTTCTTATTATACATGGTTGCGTGGTATACTGTTTATAATTATGAAACGTATTTTTCTTGTGGTCATTTTATTATGTATTCTATCCGAAGGGGTTGGAAATTATGCGGTTAAGAAACTGAAGGTTTTAAAACCCTCTTTCTCAATGGCTTATGGCTTCGCTATTTTACTTGGCCTACTCCAATTACTTTATTATCCAATCTTATTAGTCAATGGCCCTTTTACCCATATTTTAATTATCACAAGTCTTGTATTACTTGGTGCATTTTGTCTTACGATACTTTCTTGGAAAGAAACCCTTCATTCTTTTATACAACCAAAGGTTCTATTACTTATTGGAAGTAGTTTATTCTTCTTATTTGTTTTTTCGAAGCTTTATATTGATTTAGAATTCTCGGATAGTTCAACTTATCTAAACTATATTGCGTTAAATATAAATGCTCCACATTTAAATTTATATAATCTTACGAATGGATTAAGAGGACCAGAATGGAATATCTATTATCTATTCCAAGGATATTTCCATTTTGTTTCCTATATCTGTTATATCGTGAATATTCCCTATTATTTATTAGGTTCTACTTTTGAAGTACCAAATATGGTAATCACAATCTGGGGATGTGGATTACTATATCATATTCTATCCAGTAGTCTTATCTTAAGTGTTGTGGATTCTTTAAAGATAGAGAATAAATTCTTCTATTATGCGTTATTACTCTTTGGTTTCTTTTATTCCAATTTCTATTATTGGAATATCTCTTTTGCGTGGTATGGAAATACCTTCCGTTCTATCTTTTTAATGGGTTCTATTTATTGTATTTATCAATGGGAAAAAGAAAACAATTCCAATTATAAATATCTCATTCTCTTTTTCACGAGTGCTGCTTTAGCGTGCAGTTCTAGTTCTTTATTTATGAGTTTCGCTATCCTATATGCATGTGCGAGTTATTTCTTCTATATAAAGAAAGAGAATGCATTAGAAGATATGTTATTGATGATCTTCCCAATGGTTTGTTATGTATGTGCTTTCTTACATACCCATGTCTTATTAAGTGTAATCGTAATGATTGCTTATTTAGTTATTCTTTTACAATCCTTTAAAAAGAATAGCTTATTAAAGAAATTAGAAGCTTTCTTCTTCCATTACGCAAAAGAAATCTTCTTTCTAGGTATTCCAATCCTCTTTATGATTGGATCCTTACTCTTACATTTCACGATTAAGAATGATTTCACTTCTTATCTCTATTATTTTAAAAACTATAGACTCAGTGACATGATTATGGATTATACCTTCCTTCATAGTGAACCACTTGAGTTCATCTTAAATGTATTACGTTGGCTTGGGGTTATCTTAGTCATTCAAAAGAAAGATTCTATGTGGTTAAGAAGTTTCTGTATCATCATGTTGGTATTCTTCTTAAATCCACTTTGTACAATCCTCTTACAAATGACCATTACGGGTATGGTCTTCTATCGTAACTTTATGGTTTTATATAATCCCATTACGGAAATCATCTTCTTTTACTATATTTATCAAAGAATAGAAAATAAGAAATTATCGAGAATCTGTTTATCCCTTATCTTAGTTGGCGTCATGTTGATGGGGAATATTTGTTCGTTCTTTCCAGAATATGAAACAGGTTTATATTGGGTTTATGTAAGAGGAGGAAAGGATGTCGATTCCATCTATAAGATGGATTATGATGAATATGTCGCAACGATGGAATTAAGACATGATATTCTAGGAAAGAATTTTGATTCTTCTTATAATGGTCAACCAGTTGTCATCTCCCAAAGTAATGCCACCCTTTCCTATATCCCTTCCATCTATCAAGTCTTTACCTCTTGGCATTACCATTACCCACTTGATCGTATTAATGAAGAACTTTATCAAATTCAAAAGAAACCAAGTAGTTGGATTGAAGAAGAACCAATGGATTATTCCAATACTTGCGAATTATTAAAGAAGTATGAAGTCGATTATATTCTTCTTCAATATTGGGATAGTAAAGGCTTTGATGAAGCCAGTGATGCATGTTTTGTAACCTTCTATACAGGTAGTAAATATAAGGTGAAAAAAAGTAATTATTCTATGAGATAATAGAAGTGATGAAAGATAATGTTTATGTATCCATTCTAAAATCCTGGGCTTGTGTAGAGAATCCTTATTATTCTACCCAAGAGATTTTAGATTGGTTAAAAGAAAAAGAGAAAGATATACGGGTTAGTATCCATAAAAGACCATATAACTATGATGGTTTTTGGCACTATTCGAAAGAAGCTTTAGGGATTACAAATGATTCCCATTCCTATTTTGATATTAAAGG
>CADBUH010000199.1 GCA_902797775.1 uncultured Erysipelotrichaceae bacterium
GAACGTATGAATATCGCTCGTTTCTTTATTAGTGGAGCAAGTGATGATTTCGCATTACCAATTGATCCAACCACAAAGAAACTTGGACAAGAAAATATCCAAGTCTATTATGAAGATAATGGAACACCAACCGTTATTGAACTATCTTATTATTTAAGAAAAGCTTATGAAAAATATGTTCAACCGGTTGCCTTAAAGTATTCTTTAGATATGAAAGATATCTTCCTCTTTTACGCAATTTATAAAGCAGGAAAAATTACTTCTCAAAAAGAACTAGAAGATTTCACAAACTTATCTCTTCCTACCATTATCGTTTCTTTACAGAAACTTACCTCGAAAGGATATATTAAATTTCATTTAGATAAATATCCAATCGAAATAACCACAAGTAATAAAGCAAAACAACTTCAAAAAGATACACTCCTTGCGATTCAAGATACTCATCGATTATGTTTTAGAGGTTTCACCCAAGAAGAGGAAGAAATCTCTATGAATTATATGGCACGTGTATATAAGAACTTAAAAGACAATTTAAAATGACAACTACAAAACTTACAACCCAACAACAAGCACAATTATTCGTAGGGAAAGATAACTGGCATACCTTCGGTATTAAGGATATACTTCCTTCTCTTTTTATGACGGATGGTCCAAATGGATTACGTATTGAAACCGAAACCGGATTAGGTTTCAATCCATCTAAGGAAGCAATTGCTTATCCTACCGCAAGTGCTGTAGGGTGTAGTTTTGATCGTGATTTACTTTATCGTTTTGGTGCGTATCTTGCGAAAGAATGCCAACAAGAACACATCAATATTCTTTTAGGGCCTGGTGTCAATCATAAACGTAGTCCTTTATGTGGAAGAAACTTTGAATATTTCTCCGAAGATCCAATCCTCACAAGTGAACTTGCGAGTGCTTATATTAATGGTCTTCAAGATCATGGGATTGGTGCTTCTTTAAAACACTTTGCGGTAAATTCAAGAGAGATGTCTCGTCTTGTACAAGATAGTATTATTGATAAACGTGCTCTCTTTGAAATCTATTTAAGACAATTTGAACGCATTATAAAGAAGAGCCATCCTTGGACCATCATGGCTGCCTATAACTTAGTAAATGGGAAACATTGTACAGAAAACAGTTATCTCTTACAGGATATCTTACGTAAGAAATGGAATTATGAAGGGGTAGTATTATCCGATTGGGGTGCAGTTAGTGATCCTGTACAAGCTTTAAGGAATGGATTAAATCTAGAAATGCCTGGAGGAGACCATGGTTCATCCTCTTCTCTTCTTCAAGCACTTAATCAAAATGAACTATCTCTTGAGCAACTTAACCAAAATACAGAATATCTTCAAAATCTAATTCGAAAATGTTCAACCGTTGAATCCACTTATCAAAAAGAAGAACACCTTGCCTTTGCGCAAGAACTGAGTGAGAAATCTTCTGTTCTATTAAAAAATAATGGCGCTCTTCCTCTTCATAAAGATGAAAGCATTGCGCTTATTGGAGCTTTCGCAAAATCTCCTAGATACCAAGGAACTGGTTCTAGTAAAGTGCATTGTACAAGTGTAGATTCTATTTATGAAGCCCTTACCGAAAAACAAATCTCTTTTGATTATGCACAAGGGTATCATACTTCCATTGATGAAGTAGACCCACTTCTTCTTGAACAAGCGAAATACTACGCAAAGAAGAATAAAAAAGTCATTCTTGTATTAGGATTGCCAGATGGAAAAGAAGCAGAAGGATATGATCGAAAAGATTTAGATCTACCAAAATGTCAAATTTCCTTACTCTCTTCTCTTTATGAAGTAAATAAAAATATCATTGTGGTATTAGAGTGTGGTTCTCCAATTGTGATGCCATGGATTAATCAAGTAAATGCTTTACTTCTTTCTTATTTATCAGGATGTCGAGGAGGACATGCGCAAGTAAGACTTCTTTATGGAGAAGTTAATCCTTCTGGTAAACTCGCTGAAAGTTTCCCTCTTCATTTGAAAGATGTTCCTTGTTTAAATTATTATCATAATTCTTTATACCAAACCCAATACCGTGAATCCATTTTCACAGGGTATCGTTATTATGATACATTTGAAAAACCTGTCCTCTTTCCTTTTGGATATGGTTTATCCTATACAACCTTCTCCTATAAGAATTTAGAAATCAATAAAGATAATACAGAACTTCATTTATCTTTTACGATTCAAAATACAGGATCTTATTCAGGTAGAGAAATCTATCAAGTTTATGTAGGCATGAAAGATTCAAAGATTGCCCGTGCTCGTATTGAACTTAAACAATTTGGGGTTATCTCTTTAGATGCTTCTCAAGAAGAAATGATTGAACTATCGATTCCCCTACAAGATCTTACCTACTATGATACAAAACAAGATGATTGGATCTTAGAAGAAGGCACTTATCAAATTTATGTAGGTAGTTCAAGTAAAGATTTACACCTTCAAAAAGAAATCTTTCTTGAAGGAGAAACAAATCCGTATTCTTCTTTATCAAAAGATTTTATCCATGATACTCCAGAAGGAGTCATTATTAAACAAGAAGATTTCAAAACAATATTAGGTTATGATATCCCACCTATCAAAGATCCTTATCCATTTACTAGAGATAGTACAATCTCTGATTTAAAGATTACACGTTTTGGTAGAATTCTTATTCGCAGAATTCAAAAAGCATTAAAAAAGAGGCAACTTAAGGATGTATCACAATCAATGGTATTTGAATCTCCAATTCGAATGATGCTGATGGCATCAAGACGAATTACTTGGAATACCGTCGATGAAGTTGTCTCTCTGTTAAATGGACATTGGGTTGGATCAATTCATAGAATTTTAAAATCTTTAAAAAAGAAAGATCGAAAATAAAACGTTTATAACCAAGTAACTTTTCCAGTTAAGATATCATAAATCGCAGGTACTACCTTTGTACCTAAACGTTTTACCATATCATCATTAGCGATTTCATTCGCCATTGCTTTTGCGTTTTCAACAGCGACTTCATCAATCGTTTCGCCTTCTTTAATAGATGGGCGAATCTTTTTAATAATGGAAAGAATATGGTCTGGAGCTTCTCCTCCTTCTACAGCAGCTGTTACAGCTCCACAATTGGTGTGGCCCACCACAACCATTAATGGACAACCTAAGTGTTCTGCACCATATTCAATGGAACCTAACACAACATCATCCACCACATTCCCTGCATTACGAATCACAAAGATGTCTCCTAATTTTTGATCAAAGTAAATTTCAGGATCAACACGACTATCTGCACAACAGAGAATAATCGCAAATGGTTTTTGACCATCATTTAAAGATTCACGAATGTTTTCATAATCATCTTTTCTTGATAATTCTCCCTTTACAAACCTTTCGTTTCCATCCTTTAGTAGTTGTAATGCTTCTTGTGCATCTGTGATTAATTCAACAGGATTATGTAAATGCATAAAATCTCCTCCTATTTCTCCTCTTTTTGATTAATTTGATTCTTTATCGCTAAGATTGCAGGCACAAAGAATGTGACCACAAATCCTACACTGAAACCATTGTTATATAAGTTAAGCCATCCATGGAGTACACCCGTATTTGGAACGATGATACTGTGGATAACCCCAGCGAGTAATCCAATAAAAGCACCATGTTTAATCACAACGGGAGCCATTCCACAACTATAGACAGCCGCATTCATCATATTCTTACTTCCAACATAATTGAATCCACTTTGTATAAAAGATTCTCCTAGTAAAGCACCATGCATTCCACCAAGTAAGAAACTTGTAAGATAGACACCTACCATTGTTGGAATCATTGTCTTAGGACTAATCCCATTGCTTGAGAATCCTACAATCGTGATGATACTCGAATAAATAGGCCCATGCATATTCCCTGTTCTTGTGCATAAGAAATACACTAAACAAATACATCCACAAACAGCCATATTAATTAAGGTAGCCCCAAACCCATACGCCTTTATCGCATCTCCTTGGTGTTTCTCAAGTAAGATTGCTTTGATATCTCGTTTCTCTTTTTGATTTATTAAGAAACCCATAATCAATAAATATAAGAAATAGATACATAGACATCCAAACAAAAGACGATTATTTAAGTTTGGATATTCATGTCCTGGAGCACTATGTGCGATTCCAATGGATTTCATAATCGAAAACACAAAGAAACCTGCTAAGCCTGCTGCTAAACCTGCATTAAATAAAGTTAAACCCTCATGTTTACCAGGTAATACACTCGCCATTACTGCAGTTAAATAACCTGCACATAAGCCCACAATGATAGCAAGCACAAATCCAAATAAACTAAAACTGCCTACTTCACTCATCGCACTCATTCCATCAAACTGTGTATACAGTGTTAACACACTGACTATTGGAGATAGTGCAGTAGAAAACCACGCAAGTCCAATCATGGATTGAATTGGTTTATGATTACGTAATGCATATAGAAGAACCCCAAAGAATAAAGGCCATCCACTCCATAATGTCTTTCCACAAAAACCAAATCCAAATACCATAAACATCGCTGCAATCGTATTTCCATTTAATTCTGTATTCGTCAAACGATAACTAAGAAGTACAAGAATGATTAATAAGCCTGCATTTAAAAATGGAGCCCCTAATCTTCCCTCTCCAACAATCATAAATGTATTGGTATCCAATAAACTTGGAGCAGTTTGTTGGATTAAAAAACCTTTCATAAGTTCTGAAAAGGAAGGTGTTAATAGATAACTTAATAGGATGGATAATATTCCTAAGCCTAAAAAGACAAGTTCTCTTGTCTTATTAGAAATAAGCTGTTCATCTTGGTTACTCATATTTGTCACATATATGACTATACCACTTTTAAAAGAAAAAATATGCATTTTGCATATTTAATCTAAATCTATTTTCGCAATTAAGATCTCTTCTGTAATAAAACAGATGGTACAAGTTTCCTTTTCATGCATGGCATCATAGATTCTTCCAGCTGATTTCGTACCCCTCGCAACCGATAAAACAGAGTTTGCTACATAACCACATTTAATATTATGGGAGTCATATGCGAGAATCGCTTCATCATCATAAGGGTTATCATGATCCTTCTGAAGATATAATTGATCCCCTACGCGAAAATTTGTATAACCTCCAAAAAATTCTAAATGATTAATCGTAATATAAGTTGGATTCTGTTCCATATGATTACTCCTTAATATTGATTGAGCATACTAATTTATCACAAAATACATATTCAATGACTGCAGATTCATAATCTTCAATCTTGTCATATAATCTTCCAGCAGAATAATTACCATAGGTTACTGTTCGGCAAGAATTAGCGACATGTCCAATTGCGTCTAAGCCTTCCATCTTAACTGTGATTGCTTCAAAATCAAATTTATTATCTGGTTCTTTCACTAAAATTACCTTCATTCCTTCTTTTGCGAATGATGTTCCATGATGGAAGTTTGTTCCGGATACTGTGAAATATACTTTTTTCATTTCTTGTTCCTCCTTGTTTACACTTATAGAATACTTAGAGAGGTATGCAAAAAAACTGCCAAGCATTTTAGAACTATGCTATGATGAAAAAGAGGTATATGGTATGGCAGAAAAAAAGAACAGTGCATTTGCGTTATTAAATATCTTAATTGAAAACACAGACGAAGAACACATCTTAACCACAAAAGAATTACAAGAAAAATTAGACCAACAATATAATTTAAAACTTGAAAGAAGAACAATCTATTCCAATATCGAAATGCTTGAACAAAATGGTTATGTTATCAGTAAATTTGAAGATAATGGAAAAGGTTATTTCTTAGAAAGTCATCAATTTGATAAATCGGAAGTTTTATTATTATGTAACGCCATTCATTCTTCCCACTTTATTTCTTCGAAACAAAGTAATCAATTAATTCAAAAACTCTTACAAACGCAATCCAAATACCAAGCAAAAGAGTTCAAAGACACTGTCTATATTCCAAATCATCAAAAGACACCAAATGTTGAACTCCTTTATACCATCCATACCGTTTCTGAAGCGATTCGTGATCGTAAAGTATTAAAGTTTATGTATTATCGTTATGATAAAACAAAGAATCTCGTTCCTCGTAGAGAAGAACCTTATTATGTAGAACCTCGCTATATTGTATACGCAGATGGTAGACCTTATATGATTACCACAAGTAAGAACCATCCTGGATTTGCGCACTATCGTTTAGACCGCATGAAACAAGCTCTAATCATCGATGAAAAGTTTATTCCTTTACCTAAGAGTATGGATGCGTATGAATATGCGAAAAATAAACTCTTTATGTATAGTGGTGATATGATCTCTGTCACCTTTAAATGTAATGAACGTGTTATGGACCATATTATAGATTTATTTGGAACTGAACTCATGGTTATTCCAGGAAAAGATAATACCTTTACAATTACTGTATCCACAAGTGAAACAGGCGCTCTATTCTTAGCCCAACAATATTTAGACGCCATTGAAATTGTTTCACCTAAATCGTTACGTAAAGTATTTAAAAAACAATTAGAAGAAACTCTAAAAAAATACGAGAAGTAATTTACTTCTCGTATCTTTTTATTAGAACTTGGGTTCCACTTCTTGATTCACCCATTTCATCAAGTTCTTCAAACATTCCTAATACTTCACTTAGAATTGGAAGTGATAGATTTTCTTTTTGTGCTTCCTCTAAAGCAATGCGCATATCTTTGATATAGTGTTCTACATAGAAACCAGGATCATAATTTCCTTCGAGCATCTTATAACCATTGTTGGAGAGTTGCCAACTACCTGCTGCTCCAGTAGCGATTGTATCTAACATCGTTTTTGTATCTAAACCAACTGATTTTGCATAAGTGATTGCTTCACATACACTCGCAAGGGTTCCTGATAAAGCAATTTGGTTTGCCATCTTACAGTGTTGACCACTTCCTGCTTTTCCTTCATATACAATATTTTTTCCCATTGCTTCAAATACATCTAAAGCTTGATCAAAGACTTCTTTATCTCCACCAACCATAATCGCTAAGGTTCCATTCTTCGCACCTGTATCACCACCTGATACTGGTGCATCTAAGGCATGGACACCTTTTTCTTTTGCGGCTTCATAAATCTTTTTAGAGAGTGTTGGACTGGTGGTTGTCATATCAATGATGGTAGAACCTTGTGGTACATTTTCAATGATTCCATCTTCTCCAAAATAAACTTCTTCAACATCTTTTGGATACCCTACAATCGTTATCACAACATCTCGATCCTTCACACATTCTTTTACAGAATCACACCAAATCGCTCCATCTTCAATGACACTTTCTGCTTTCTTCTTTGTACGTGTATAGATAGATACTTCAAATCCATGTTTCATTAGATTGCGAACCATGGAACTTCCCATGACACCTACACCAATAAATCCAATTTTTTTCATACATTTCTCCTATCTTAAATTCTCATAAAAGGTTACAGCACCTTGTATTTCTTCTGCTGTTGGATGTCCTTTTTTAATACCACCAATTAATTTAAATGGTCCAAAGGTATCAAACCCACAGCAAATATAATCTCCTAACTCAATTCCTTTTTTCTCTTTTACTGCTTGTTGGATTGTGCTCAAGAAGGCTTTTGTAGGAGATGCTCCACAGGTTGCGATATAGAAGACTTCTTTTCCTTCTGGTAAATATTCTTCTACAAAATGAATCATTTGTTTCGCAAAATTACTATAGTAGATACCTGATGCAAGTCCTATACGATCATATTCCTTTAAATCTATATTCTTCGCATCATTCACATCAATTAAATCAACTTCATTCTTCTCTTTAATTGCGTCTAATAACTTTTTTGTATTCCCATGATGATGAGAATAATAAACAATACAAGTTTTCATGCTTTCTTACCCCTCCGAAACATAAATCTACGTGCGATTGCGATTCCAATCTTATATGGAAGTGGACGTAGTGCTTTATCTGCTTCCTTTAATTTTTGACGAATTGGAATATTTTGTGGACAGTGTCGTTCACATTTACCACACTCTATACATAGACTCGCAAAAGTAGGTGTCTTTGTTAAGGCAACTGCTTGAGCATATTGGAAACGACCATCTGCCTTTGATTCAATATACATTGTATTATAGGCACGGAAGATTCCAGGAATATCAACACCTTTTGGACAAGGCATACAATAGCGACATCCAGTACATCCTACCTTTTCTAATTCTTTAATCTTAGCAGTTACTTCACTTAATGTTTTAAAATCTTCTTCTGTAAAATGTCCTACTTCAGCTTCTGAAGCAATCCTACAGTTTTCTTGAACCATTTCAAGAGAGTTCATACCTGATAAAACAACACTTACTTCTTTTTGATTAAATAACCAACGGAATCCCCATTCTGCAGGTGTCCAATTACGCTTACTATTTTTCATAACTTCTTTCGCTGTATTTGGAAGCATATTCACTAATTTTCCACCACGAAGAGGTTCCATAATCACAACCGGTATTCCTTTTTCATAGGCAGCCTTTAATCCATCTACACCAGCTTGGGATGTTTCATCAAAATAATTATATTGAATCTGACAAATATCCCAATCATAATCATTTAATATCTTTAAGAATCCCTCTGTATTCCCATGATACGAAAATCCTATATTACGTATTTCACCTGTTTCTTTCTTTTCTTTAATCCAATCTAAGATACCAATATCTTTTAGTTTTTCCCACATCGCTATATCGGTTAAATGATGCATTAAGTAATAATCAATATAGGTTGTACGTAATCGTCTTAATTCTTCTTTAAAATAACGTTCAATTCCTTCATTACTTGTGATGAGGTACTGTGGTAGTTTTGTCGCAATATGTACTTGTTTACGAATATGATTTCTTTCTAAAATTTCTCCTACTGCTTCTTCACTTCCACTATAAACATATGCCGTATCATAATAGTTAACACCAGAACGATACGCCTCCATAATTTCTTTTTCTGCTTTCTCTAAATCAATCTTTCCATTCTTCTTGGTAAAACGCATACATCCAAATCCAAGAATGGATAAATCATTATTTTGCTTATCTTTTCTATATTGCATATTGAATAACCTCTTTCGTTTAAGAAAGCCCAAAAAACATATGTCTTATGACATATGTTCCTTATCCCCATAATAGATAAAACTCATCATCGTTAAATCATCAAACTGTTCTGCTTCTTTCACAAAATTATCAACCGCTTTCTGCATATTCCGTAATGTTTCTTCAGGAGATAAATCTGGATTTTCATTGAGTGTTTCTACAATTCGATCATTCCCAAACATAGTATTATTTAAATCGGTTGCTTCAGGTAATCCATCTGTATAAAGGAAAATCTTAGAACCAGGTTCTAATTGTACTGTATATTCTTTATACTTCATCCCTTCCATACCACCAATCACAAATCCATGATTGTCTTCATATAGTTCATATTCACCATTTGGTTTCTTAAACATTGGATATTCATGTCCTGCGTTCGCTGCCACAAGTTTACCTGTTGATAATTCTAAGATGCCTAACCAAACCGTCACGAACATCTCTTCTTGGTTATTTGCGCAGATTGCTTCATTGGTATTCTCTAAGATCTTGGCAGGAGAAGCACCCTTCATCGCATTATTCGCAATCTCATTCTTAGATGCCATCATAAATAAAGCTGCTGGAATTCCTTTTCCTGATACATCAGCCATCACCAAACATAGATGATCTTCATCAATTAAGATAAAGTCATAGAAGTCTCCCCCTACTTCTCTAGCAGGATCCATAACCGCAAATACATCAAATTCATGATGTTCAGGAAATGGAGGAAAATCTGTCTTTAACATATCGGATTGAATACGTGCAGCTAAAGTTAATTCTGTTTCGATACGATTCTTTTCTGCTGTAATGGTTTCAATCTTTTGAAGATACGCATCCATTTCTTTCGTTAAACTCACAAAGTCATCTGATAATTGTCCAATTTCATTTTCCGCATTTAAATCTTCTAAGTTCTTCGATACAATCGCACTATTCTTTGTCTCTTTATAGAAACGAATATTTTGTTGGACAACCTTTAATGGTTTGATAAAGAAGAGGCCTAATAGTAATAAACAAAGTAACGCTAACCAACCCTCATGGACAACCATAAAGATTGTATCTCTACTTGTTTGAGAAGTAATACTTTCCATAATATTAGAAAGATTAAAGGTCGTTCCAATTAATACTTCATGTCCATTAATTGTTCCTAAATAATCATAGTAATCATAATAGTTTCCAGCTTCTGCTAAACTACCAGCCTTTAATACTGCACTATACATTGATTCTTGTTGGGAAGGATTTACTTCTGCAGTTACACCAATCGTATAGACTTCTTCATACTCGGTTCCACGTTTACTTCCTTCATCTGCAGCACTAAATAAGAAGAATTGTTTATCATAAGGTGGATCTGTTAAAACACAGAATAAGTAATCAATCGCATAGGTTCTTTTAATTTCATTCACCCTTGTGATTAACCAAGAATAGGCAATCTCTGCATAGAGTTTTTGATCTTCTTCGGGTAAAGCTAAGACTTGATCTGTGGTTAAATAACGTAATTGAAGATTTGGTTGATGTTGATTAAAGAGGCTTACTTTCTTTTGGGTTAAGGAATCTGCTTGATTAAAATCTGTATCATATTCAATTTCTAATTGGTCATAATTTTCATACCAATAATTGATTAACCATTCATATGCAGGAAATTCTTTGACAGCCAAAATAACCTCATTGGATCTTTGATCCGCAAAGACTTCAATTTGTTCCATTACATTATTCGATGTTCGACTACGTTGGGAAAAATATCCGATAACACTTGATATCACAATACTCACTAAAAAAAGGAACGCAATTTGTGTAAGTATTCCAACATCTCGTAAGATCTTTTTCATATCTATTATTTTAAAACTTTTCTTATGGCTAGGAAATATTTATTTATAGTCGTTTATTCTTTTACTAAAAACTGTAAGATACGTTCCTTAAAATCAGGTGCTAAATCATAAAGCGCATGTCCATATCCATCATAAACATATGATTCAAACCTTTTTGTATTCTTTAGATGTCCCACAATTAATTGAAAAGGACTTTCTTTAAACACATGGTCCTGTTTATCGTAAAGGAAACAGATTGGACATTGAATTGATTCTAGTTCGTTCGAAACATCAAAATTACGCATACTTTCGGTAAGGATTAAAAACCGTTTTAATTCTTCTTCCGTTACCGTCTTTGAAGCTTCTATAAACATTTCTTTCATAGAGAGGAATAATTCCTTTGGATATATTTCTTCCCCCATCGTTAAGAATAGTTGTTCTAGTTTCTTTTCCTTCCCTAAATGAATCCACTCATCAAAGATTTGGAATTGTTCCTTTGTGAGAATAGAAGGAGTAGAAGCGAGTACTAACTTATGTATTAACTCTGGATAATGAATTGCGATATCCATCGCAATCATTCCTCCTCGTGATACTCCAAATAAATGAATATCTTTTAGTCCTAAAAGTTGAAATACCTTTACCATATCCTCTCGATCTTCTTTTATTGAGAAGGAAGAAGGTAATTCATTCCTACTTTCAAATAGGTAAACTTTATAATCCTTTGTGAATACATCATAGGCTTCTACGATTGCATCTTTTGCGTTCAATACACTTTGTACACTAAGTCCTGGAAGTATGACAAAAGGTTTTGTTCCTGTTCCAAAACAAATATAGTTTATAGAAAATGTATCTGTACGTAAGGTTTTAACTTCTATCATATTTTACCTATTTAAGTATAAAGGAATCTTCTTATTGATGTTTATTTTTTCTTTTTGAGAAGCCAGAAATGATTTTGATCATCCTCTGCATTATCTCTAAGGTTACAACTTAGCAACATATGTTTATTTGAATTACTTTGAAGTAACATTCCTAAAATGGTAGTCGCAAATGCACTACCGATAGCTCCTGTTGCTTTACCTGGAACTAATTTAAATAATAATGCATATTCTTGACCATCTTCTAGTGAAGAAAATTCTTCATAGAAGTCTTTCACATTATTCCATCCATGTTTTTCATAGATGATTTCATATTCTGGATTATTTAGAAAATCATATTCTTCCTTCTCATCATCTTCATCATATTCAAAATTCCTATCCTCTATTTCATTATGACTTTTAGAAAAATATTCATCTGCTTTCTGAATCATTGTTTGATAAGTATCTTGATTAATTCCAAATTCATCATATGGGTCATACTCTTGCATGGTTTTAATCACAAACGCACGCATACTTTCTAGTTTATTATTCATTTCAGTCATTTCCGTTTGATATGACATTTGAATCTTCTTTATTTCTGCTAATCTTTCTTCCTGCTCTACAATTTTCGTAGAAAAGGCATCAAAGATTTCTTGATTATCTTTATTAAGAAGTTCTTTAATTTCATCAATGGTAAACCCTGCCTTTTGAAGGTTTTTAATCTTTACGAATGTAAGAGCTTGTTCCTCATCATAATAGCGATAACCTGACCATTTATCCACTTTAACCGGTTTTAGTAAATCTACATGATCATAATAGCGAAGTGTCTGAGGATTGCATCCACATAGACTAGCAAATTCCTTAATTGTCATATCATGTATCTCCTTTCTAAAACCGTTATAGCATTATAGTGAACTGTAAGGTCAATACCGTTTATCATCCTTTATTTAGAATCTTTTTTATTGCATCATAAACCTGTTCTGCAGCATGTTCTTTATCTTGATTCCTTTCGATATAGTAGAACCACCGTTTCCACATGCCTCAGAGCAACAGGTCAAATAAATAGGCTTGTATCATCGTGTGTTCTCCGACCATAATACAAGGCAATTCAGACGATTTGAAAAGAGTCAATCATCCGTCAGCCATGATTTCTTCAAGGCTTCTGCAGCCTCTGCATCAACGGCATATATCATATTCACTTCTTTGTAATCATCCTCTTCCACTACATTAACCTCATAAAAACCGACTTTTTCATAAAGCTTCTTCGCATGTTCATTGCCCCAGCTGTATGTGGTGGAAAAAACCTTTACATGATAATGGGAAAGCATGTACGCTAATACTTCCTGCAATGCTTTAGTGCCGATTCCCTTGTGTTGATACTGGGCATCAATGGCAAAATTCCAAAGAAAAAAGATACCCTTCATTTGCTCGCAAAACATCGCGAATCCAACAAGCTGGTCTTCCATATAGATGTCGAAAGCAAGGCAAATATTTTTTTCATCTTTTGCAAAGATTTCCTTAATTGTCTCTTTCGTACAAAGATAATCTTCCTGATCTGGAAGCAGATTGATTTTCATTTCCTTACTCGGAACGAGTTTCATTTTACTGTATCCTCCATTATTAAATGGGATAGTCGATATGACTCTGGAATATTTTAACATCAGCCTCAACATGCCTTGGGCTCAAACGTGAATAAAGTGGTGTCTATTTATTGATCTTATTTCAAGCGTTTCATATAGTCATCATTCTTCAGCTCATAAGGCACTGAAATGAAGTCTTTCTTTTGGTGGTATAAGCAGCATACAGTCTCCACATGTTCTCATTGTCCCAACATATCACCTATAGGACTTAAAGCATCCTTCTCCAATAAGAATTGCTCGATTCCGATGTGCAAGATTCCATCTTCATCTTTCCAAGGGATGATATCATCTTTTTGAATTATTATTTTAGGGAATGCCTCTTTTACATTTAACAGAGATGCTTTTTCTTGATTTCTTTTTTCTTCAGAAGGCATATTAAGAGCGGATTGAATGTAGTATTTATCATTCCCCGCGTTCACCACAAAATCTACCTCCAGCTGCTTTCTATAGCTTTGTCCTTTTTCGTTCTTTCCATTTATTTCTACTACCCCAACATCAACGCTATATCCCCTATGAATCAGTTCATTATAGATAATGTTCTCCATGATGTGGTTTTCTTCTAACTGTCTGAAATTGAGTCTTGCATTTCTGATTCCAGTATCTACAAAATAATACTTAAGCGGTGTGTTGATATATTTTCTACCTTTCACATCATAACGGTTTGCCTTGCGAATGATAAAAGCATCTTCAAAAAATCCCAAATACTTGTCCACGGTGCTATTTGACACTTTTATTTGTTTTTCCGAAGCAAACGTATTCGCAAGTTTCGTAGGATTAGTCAAAGAACCAACACTTGAAGAAATATAGTTCAACAAATCTCCTAGCACTTCGTTTTCATTCCTTATATCATGATGCTCCAGTATGTCTTTGAGATAGATATTTGTAACAAGCTCCTGTAAGTAGTCCAGCTTCTCTTTATGCGTTTTTAAGTTCATAACATATGGCATGCCTCCATAAGTCCAGTAATCTCTCCAGGCATGTCGTTTGTCGCCTTTATAGGCTGCATAGAATTCTTCGTAAGACAGAGGAGAAACCCTTATTTCATCACCTCTTCCTCTGAAAGCAGTCAATATATCCGAGGAGAGCATTTTGGAATTGCTACCTGTAACATACACATCCACATTCTTCAGTTTTTGTAAACCTAAAATCGTATCAACAAAAGTAATTTTTTCACCATTTCTATCAAGGAAAGGATTATCAACAGAAGATGACTTTTGTATTTCATCGATGAAAATATAGTATCTCTTCCTTGCGTCCTTGATCTGTGCTCTTATGTAAGTGTCCATTTCAAATGGATTTCTGTATCTAGCGTTTTTCACTTCATCAAGATCAAGCATGATTATCTGATCTCTTCCCAGTCCATCTTTCAAAAGATAGTCTTTATATATTTCTTTCAAGAGATAAGACTTTCCCACACGCCTAATACCGGTAATGATTTTTATCATTCCGTTATCTCTTTTATTTTTTAATAATTCCAGATAGAAAGGTCTTTGTATCTTCATATTATTCTCCGTATAATTTTTGCGTATTTACGCATTTTTTACTCGAATACATTTTACAACATAAACCTTTTCGGTTCAATCTAAGTTCGTATAATTTTTGCGTATTTACGCATTTTTTACTCAAAATCCATTTGTGACAAAAAGGAGAAACATCTTGCTTCTCCAAATTCTTCTTCATCTAATCAATTGTATTTTATAGCTCTTTTTTTAGAATAATCTTTTCTGCAGTTCTATATTCTTCGAAAAAACCTTCTTTAAAGAACATATTAATAGCTGAATTATCAATAGCTATATCATCATACAAGACAGGGATTTGATTTTCCTTCGCAGCTAAACAAAGCATTTTCAATCCCTTAGCACCATATCCACGTCCTCTATATTCGGAAAAAATGATGATATTTGCTATATACCCATCATATTCGGGATCATAGTGATATGCAATCTCTCCTACAAAAGAATTCTCGTTCTTTAAATAGCGATAGTATCTAAGATTCTCGTGGTCAACAATCCAATGTTGATACCATGGCTGCCATTTTTCCTTTGGAAACGGTATGGCCCCTCCCCAAGCATGATTATATGCCATCGTTTTTTCATCAGCCAAAAGCTTTTCTCGAAACCACATATCCTCCAATGTAGGGATTACTAATTCAAGCATTACTGGACAACCTCCTTATATGAGCTTAAAACGCCTCATGGCGCGCATAATCATCTCTTTCTTCTTAGGTTTGCATTATGGTTGAAGGGGTATCCTCAAACTCATCAAGGTCTAATTCCACCCTGATAGAATGGTCGATATGTTTTTTGGACAACTTAACAACCGTCTCCACATGCAAAGTCCCAGGGAATAAATCGACTGGTTGGATTTTTTCAATTTCATAATTATATTCTTTTAATAGTTTACAATCTCTTGCGAGTGTAGCTGGATCACAAGATACATAAACTAATGTTTTTGGATTCATCTTATGTATCGCAAGGAGTGTATCTTTTGAACATCCTTTTCTTGGAGGATCTACAATCACAACATCTGGTTGAATCTTTCTTTTTAGAAGTTCATTTGCACCTGCACCTGCATCCTTAACCATAAACTCTATATTTGTAACATGATTTGCTTCCGCATTCTTTTTCGCATCAACAATTGCTTCTTTAACCACTTCAATGCCATATACTTTCTTCGCATTCTTTGATGCAAGTAATCCAATGGTTCCTGTTCCACAATATAAATCAATTACTGTTTTTGTATGATCTATTTGTGCGTAATCTAGAGCTGTTTGGTATAACTTTTCAGTAGCGTAAGGATTAACTTGAAAGAATGATTTCGCACTAATTCTAAATTTCATTCCTAATAATTCTTCTTCAATATAAGGTTGTCCATAAAGAAGATATTCATTTCCATCTAGAATCACATTATCTTC
>CADBUH010000200.1 GCA_902797775.1 uncultured Erysipelotrichaceae bacterium
AAGATCTATTTAGATAACTAAACAATTACTTTCTATTTTCAAACTTTTTCATCAAAACTACTTGTTTTCTTTATAGTTATCTCCTTAGAATGATTTAAAACGATATTCGTTTCATTCTTTTCTTTATTTTGTAATGCTTCATAAATAATTCCATATTTAGAAAATGAATTCTTATAGAGTTTCATTTCAGATAATGCATTGGATAACCAGATTGGATAACGATCCATAACTTTTATTTCTAATAGAATTTCATTTGGATTTTGAATAACGGTTTCTTCACCTATTTCATTGAGTGATATGTTATGAAGACGATATCTTATATTTGTATCAAAGGTTATTCTTACATCCTCTTCTTGAATCCCTGTATAAGCTCTACGATCATATCCAATGAACATTTTCTTTCGCACATTATATTGATTCTTCACATAATCAATCTCTTGTGCGATTTGTGAGTGATTCTCTAATTGTTTAGAATGATTTAAATATGCATAGGCTTCTTTCTCATGAAGAGCGATTCTTCTCTTATAGACAATCCCATCAAATTTTTTCTTAATCTCTAAGAATACTTTATCGCTTGTATCCTCTCCATAAGCTCTTAATCTTAGTTTTTCTTTATAGGCAGGTCCTTCTAAGGATCTTCGTATCATTAAGTTATCTGGAGAATCATAATAGATATTATGTAAGGAATACGATGGATATACATCATCCTTAATATGTGGTTGTATCATTGCGAAGAATGCATCATACTTTTCAATTGGAAGAATGTATTTATGCTCTACACGAGCGAATGTTTCAATGTAATCGGTCATATCCTTGTTCCTCCTTGATGGTTCAAGGATATCGTTAAAAAATGGAAAATAAATGGCATTTATCTGAACTTTAACTGAAAAAAGGACTTTCGTCCTTTATTCATTTATTCCTATTATTCTAGAATCATACTGTTGTTCAATGAAGGCAATTTCTTGAATGACTTCTTGTTTATGAAAGATTGGTTCTTTTGCAATAATCCATTTTGATTGTTGTTCATTCTTACGATATAAGATTCCTACAACATAACCTTCAAATCTTTCAAGAGGTTCCTTAATACCTACAACATAAGCATCTTGGAACTCTCCTTCTAACATCCCCTCTTCATCTATATACCCACAATTACAACTACAGAATTCTCCAACTAATGGATGCATACTACCATACGGATGATCAATATACACATGCACCTTTTTCCCTAAGTATTCTTTCTGTAATAAGTATTCCATGGTGATATAAGAGATTCCATTTTGTTCCTGTTCTTCTTCAACTTGTTCAAAGCCTAGTTCTTCATAAAAGGATTTTGCTTGTGGAGATACAATCGCACCTACTCTTGCATAATCTTCTTTCTTAACTTCTTCTAGATATGCTTGAAATAAATTCTTTTTAAGTTCTTCTTTTTCTTCTTTCATCAAGAAGATTGATAAGGCATAGGTATCTTTCGCATATCCAATAACCCCAATGAGTTCTTTATCATAAGCACCTATAAAATCCATTAAGGATGTAAAATGATCCACCGATTCTAGGAATGGTTTAATCGTTTCATCATCAGAAAAGAAGTTTTCTGTTTGTAGGAATACTTCCCTACAGAATTGAAAAACTTCTTCTTTTTCCTGGTTCTCTATCTTTTTTATAACCATTATAAATCGAGTTCCTTATCAAACATTGGGAATGCATCTTGAATTACTTTTTCTTGAAGATCTTTCGTAGATTCTAATACGAAGACAGGCACATCTTTCGCTAAAGGTAGCGCTGCTTCACGGATTTGGGTAAGTTGTGCTAAGTCTTTCTTTTCTTGTTCTACAATGAACGCAAAACCCATTCCAGAACCAATTTGTGCACCTTTAAACCATACTCGATCAATTCCACTTAATTCCCTACACTTCTCATATACCGCATTTACGACCGCTGTAGGATAAATTGAAGGTTCCACAAAGGTTACTTGTAATCCAGGAGGAATCTTTCCTTCTTTTAGGAAATCTTCTACAGTCTTACCAGCTTGAGTAGACGTATTATGAATGATTGTAGAAACACTATTCTTAGGTAATAAGATTTGTGCACTTGCTGGATTCACAATAATTCCACTCATATTGGATTTTTCATCATTTAAAAGACGTTCCATATCTCTTAAAGAATGCACAATATATTGTTGGTTTTCTGCACTTTGTCCAAAATCCATCTTTTGTGCTTCTTCAATATCTGTAAATACTGGAAAATAACTCTTATCATCTTTCGCTTTTACAATCGCAAAACGAACTGAGATATTATTTCCTACTTTTCCATTAGCAGGAATTGGTTTATCAAAAACGGCTGGTGAAAGAAGTTTTGCTTCTTTTAGTTTCGCAAACATCTTTTGTTCAGTCGCAATTGAACGATCTTCTCTTGCTTGTAATAAGAGAGCTTTTAATTCATCATTTTTTACCATAAAAGGTAAATCTTTATTCTTTTTCTTTGCCATAATGTAATCTCCGAGGTTTATTATACTATATAGAAATACTATCTTCCTAAAAGTTTTATCAAAACATTAAGCATTCGTTCACATAAAGTTCACATTCATCTTCTAAGGTATAGATGTAAAACAAAAGGAGGTACTACTTTATGAGTAACTTTTATGATAATAATGATCCATATTCTTATTATGATCCAATTCCACCAAAGAAGAATCGAACTATTCTAACCTTATTCTTAACAACCTTATTAGCGTTTTTTGCAGGTTTAGGTGGAGCTTATGTAGGTGTTAAGCAATTCGCTAAAACAGAACCAACGATTATTTACCAACAAGCAGAACCAATTGCGAATACTTCAAATGCAACTACCCAAGAAACTACACCTCTACTTCAATCTTCAGAGTTATCTCTTCAACAAATCGCAGAAAAGGCTTCTGTATCGGTTGTGGAAATACGTACAGAAATGGAAGGAGCTACTTCAAATTATGGTTTCTTCGCCATGCCATATACTGCAGAAAGTGCTGGTAGTGGTGTCATTATTTCAGAAGATGGTTATATCATTACCAATAATCACGTTATCGAAGGTGCAACTAAGATTACCGTTAAAACATCCGATGGTACAACCTATGATGCAGAACTAGTTGGAACGGATTCAAAGAGTGATATTGGAGTCATTAAGATTAATGCGACTGGCTTAAAAGCCGCAACCATTGGGGATTCTTCTCTTATCCGTGTTGGTGATACAGCGGTTGTGATTGGAAATCCATTAGGTACACTTGGTGGAACGGTCACAAATGGAATTATCTCCGCAACCGATCGAGAAGTCGTCATCAATAACGAATCCATGAATTTAATCCAAACAAACGCTGCAATCAATAGTGGTAATTCTGGTGGTGGATTATTTGATGGAAATGGAAACCTCATTGGCATTGTTAATGCCAAGGACTCTGGTTATACAAGTTCTGGAGCAACGATTGAAGGCTTAGGCTTTGCGATTCCAGTAAATGATGCAATGGATGTCGCAGATGAGTTAATGACCTATGGAAAAGTAATGAACCGTGCCCTATTAGGTGTCACCTTACAAACGGTCAATCAATCCTATGGCTCCTTAACTCCAGGATTATATGTAACGGATGTCTTATCAAATTCTGGTGCAGAGAATGCAGGGATTATGCCTGGTGATAAAATCATCAGTGCAGATGGAAATGAGGTAAGTGTATATACCGATTTATCGAAACTTCTTAAAAAGAAAAAAGTTGGAGATACGATTGAGATTAAAGTCATTCGTGATAGTGAAGAGATGACCTTCACAGTTACCTTAACAGGAGCCTTAAATCTAGATTAAATGATAAAGCCCATCAAATGATGGGCTTTCTTCTTTATGGTGTTGTTGTTGCTTCTGCAGGAGTTGCTTCTGCAGTAGGTTCTGGAGTCACCTCAGGAACTGGTGTTGGATATACACAAGGATTCGCCATATCTCCATTATTTAATGCGTTAGGATCTTGGCATACTGGTGTAGCAACTGGTGTTGGGTATACACAAGGATTCGCCATATCTCCATTATTTAATGCCGCTGGATCTTGGCACATTGGTGTAGCCTCAGGAATAGGCGTTGAAAGTGTACATCCATATCCTTTCGCTGGGTTTCCTTCATATCCATCTAAACATACACATGCGTTATATGTTGTACTATAGATTGCGTTTTCTCCACACTCTGGGGTCGCTGTAGGAGCTGCTGTAGGAGCTGGCGTAGCTGTTTCTTCTGGTGTAGGTGTCGCAGTAGGAATCGCTGTTTCTAGGTTCACTTCAAGTTCTTCCTCTGTAAACTCTTGATTACTTAATGGATTAATTTGAATGAGTCCATCTGGTACACCAATCACAGTAGGTATTGCGGCTAATGGTTTTGGACGATCATCATCTGTAATATATGCGTGTGTACGAATATACTCAAATAATGCGATTAATCCTTTTTGAGAGAAGTGTATTCCATCTTCTACCATATACCCACTCTTCGCATATCCACTCTTACTATCTTTTAAAGCCTCTGCAGAGTTTAAAAACTTCCAATCATTCTTTTCACACATCTTAACGATTGCACGATTATACGCATCAACTTGTTGCATATAGATATTTGGATAATGATTGTATTCACTTACTGGTGGAATTGCATTCACGATTAAATCAACACTTGGATACGCTTTTTCAATCTCTTTTAACTGTGCTTCATAACGTTCTATAAAGTAAGATGCATCCGTACTATTTCCGGATAAGTTATTTGTTCCAAATGTGATAATGACACGTTCTGGTTGTAAGATTTTAACAGCTTGTGGCATTGTATAACGTCCAGAGGTAAAATCCATACAAGCTAAGGATGAAATCGCATCGATTCCCATTCCTACAACACCGATTGTATTATCAACATCCGTAAATGTTTTATTATCTTCATTCAGCATCTTTAAGAAACGTGCAGTATTCGAATCTCCTAAGAATAGAGTACTCTTAAGATACTCTTCCCCTTCATCCTCGGTCTTTGGAAGAATGGTTCCATCAAATTCTTTTTCATCAATGACACCTTTTGAAGCATCATATGGTTCCTTTGATGCAGCGGTTGCGGTAGCATCTGGTTCCTCTTTCTTATTGGATGGAGAAATGACTAACGCAATGATTAACGCAATCACGAGTAATAAACTCGCAACTAAAACACCTATCTCCATAGGTGTAATTTTGAATGTCTTGTTAAATAACTTAATTCTCATACAGATAGTATTGTACTATGAATTAAGTAAAGTTTCTAATTTTCTTGTTTAGAAAAACATAATAATGTATTTTCTAGTGTTCCTTCCATAAGGGTTGTAAGGGCACTTGATAATTCTTCAATTTCTTCTTTCATATCATGATCAATCCATTCAAGTATTCTTCCTACAATCGCATTATTATAGAATATTTGAATATTATTCATATTCTTCTCACTCACATGGTATTCTTCATTTGCGATATGTAATACTTTATGGAGAAATTCTTCTACACTATGTTTTAGAATATTTGTTAAATAATTTGAGGATAAACTATGGCGAATCCTTAAAATAAAGTTTTCATTATCATGAATATAATTTAATAATTCATCAAAGGCATTACGCCATGAAAATGGAGCACTCACTGCTAGTTTATCAATTATATAAGGTCTTGAAGAATCATGATAATACGCATATTCAATCAAGTCATAGATGTCATGAAAATGATAATAAAAAGTTTGACGATTCATTCCACAATGATCTGTAATATCACTGATTCTAATTTTATCTAAAGGTTTTGTTAGTAATAATTCTTGTAGGGATGAAACTAATAGGTCTTTTGTTTTATTCATAGCAACTCCATCCTCGCCCTTATTCTTCATTATTTTGAAATGAATTTCAAGCATTTTACCTCATCTTTTAAAAAAGAAAGATTGAGTTTATGAAAACTTATGATATGATAAGTAAGCATTTATCAAACGCAGGATTACCCAAGCGGTTGAAGGGGCAGGCTTGGAAAGCTTGTAGGTCTGTAACAGGGCGCCAGGGTTCAAATCCCTGATCCTGC
>CADBUH010000201.1 GCA_902797775.1 uncultured Erysipelotrichaceae bacterium
GTCATGACAATCTCTCGACAAAAAGATAGTCAAAAAATAAATGAGATTGGTTTAGAAGTTCAAAAGAATTATCCAACCATTCACTATTTCCTTTCTGATTTTAAAAAGAATGGTGGTCAAATAAGAAGAGATGAACTTGTGAAAGAGTATCACTTATACCATCAAGATTATTGTGGATGTGTATATTCTTATGAAGAAAGACAAAAGAAAAAGAATAATGGATAACCATTATTCTTCTAGAGAAGCTAGTTGTTCTTGAAGAAGTTCAACTACTTTTTTATTGGAACGAATAATTTCTAATACATCGTTTACTCCTTCTACAGGATTTCCAGTTTCTAGGTGTTTATAATACGCTTCACCAATACGTTCATATGCCTTTGACATTTGTCTTTGGTGTTGTCCAATTTGCGACTTTATTTCGATTTTCTTACGTTCTACTTGTAATCTAGAGGATAAATCTTTCGTTCCATCTTTCACTTTTTCTGTTCCAAAATTCACAATCTTTTTTGCGGTTTCTAAGTACTTATCTAGATCTGCCATTTTAATTCTCCTTTCGTACTTGATCAATGAGTTCTTTTATAAATTCTTTAATCTCTTTTAAGTCTGATTCATTATGACTTATAAGATCTACAATTCCACTTATAATCATATCAGAATAATAAGAGATATTTTTAATATTTAATCGATTTGTATCCACACCTTCTTGAAGTAATTCTTGAAGGATAGTGGAAGCCATCTTCTTTGCTTCATCAAATGTTTTCGTTGCGAGAATCGATAAGTCAATATTCTCATTTTCACCATGTAGGTTTCCCCACATCTGTCGGAATGAGACAATCACATTTTCTAAAAACGCATTTAATCTCTCATCATAATCCGTAGATTCTAAGGATTTTTGAATTGCCTTTTCAAAGACTTCGTTATATTTCTCAGAGATTGCCTCAATCACATCATCTTTTGACTTAAAGTAATAATAGAAAAGACCTTTTGCGACATCTACTTCTTTTACAATGGAATTGACGGTTGTTTGGACAATCCCATTTTCTTTGAAGAGTTTCTCTGCTGCATCAATAAACTCAAGTCTTCTTTCTTCGTTGTCATGTTCTTGTTTCATACTCAAATCATAGCCTTTGACTGACCGTCAGTCAATACCTTTGCCCTATTGAATTGTAAGGGGGTGTGTGCTATAGTTTTAGCAGTCAGATAGTTAGAGTGCTAAAGGAGGCGTATCATATGGCAAAGAAACAATTTAAAGCAGAGTCAAAGCGTTTATTAGGCTTGATGATTAACTCTATCTATACAAATAATGAGATATTTTTAAGAGAACTTATCTCCAATGCATCCGATGCATTGGATAAAAGATATTATCTTTCTCTTACAAGTCAAACCGATAAAGTAAACAAAAAGGATCTCACAATTGAAATCATACGCAATGAAGTAGAACGTACATTAACCATCAAAGATACTGGTATTGGTATGACAAAAGAAGAGATGGAGAACAATCTTGGGACAATTGCCCGTAGTGGTTCTGCAGATTTTAAAGATCAATTAGAAAAAGCTACGAATAAAATTGATATTATTGGTCAGTTTGGTGTTGGCTTCTATAGTGCTTTCATGGTCGCAAAAAAAGTTACCGTTATTTCACGTCACGCAAATGAAGACAGCGCACATGAATGGGTTAGTTCAGGAGAAGATGGTTATACCATTCGTGATATTGATAACCAACCAATTGGCACAACCATTATCCTTGAATTAAAGGATGACACAAAAGAAGAAAACTATAGTAAATATCTTCAAGAATATACCATCCGAGAACTTGTACAAAAGTATTCTGATTATGTACGTTATCCAATTAATATGGAGGTTGAAAAGAGTATTCCAGATCCTACAGAAGAAGGTAAATCCATCCTCACCAAAGAAATCGAAACCCTTAATTCTATGATTCCTTTATGGAAGAAGAATAAAAATAAAATCAAGAAAGAAGATTATGATGAATTCTATAAATCAAAGTTTAGTGATTGGAAGGAACCTCAAAAAGTACTTCATTATTCCGTGGAAGGTAACCTCGCTTATACTGCCCTTCTGTTTATTCCTTCCGAAGTACCTTATAACTTCTATAACACAAATTATGAATCTGGAATTCAATTGTATTCAAAAGGTGTCTTTATCCTAGATAATGCGAAAGAGTTATTACCAGAGCGGTATCGTTTTATAAAGGGACTTGTGGATAGTGATGATATTAGTTTAAATATCTCACGTGAAATTCTCCAACAAGATCGTCAAGTAAAAGCTTTAGCTAATTCTTTATCCAAAAAGATACATAACGCTTTAGTAGAAATGTTAGAGAATGAACGTGAAGAATATGAAAAGTTCTTCCATAACTTTGGGGTTAATCTAAAATATGATATCTATAAATCTTATGGAACAAGTGCTTCAGATCTTCAAGATTTATTACTCTTCTATGTGAATAAAGATGGTAAATATGAAACCTTAAAAGAATATGTCGCTAATATGAAAGAAGAGCAAAAGGATATCTATTACGCATGTGGTAGTACTGTTGAAGAGATTGAACAACTTCCTGCCCTATCTAAGTTAAAAGAAAAAGGATATGAAATTCTTTACTTAACGGATGCGGTAGATGAGTTTATGTTGACGATGATGAATCAATATGATGGAAAACCATTCCGTTCTGTCACAAAAGGTGATTTAGATTTAGAAAATGAAGAAGAGAAGAAAGAACGGGAAAAGAAAACGGAAAAGAATAAAGATTTATTAGAGGCAATGAAAGAAGCATTAAAAGATCATGTGAAGGAAGTACGTATTTCTTCTCGCTTAACAGATGATCCTGTCTGTATCGTAGCAGAAGAAGGTATGTCTCTAGAGATGGAGAGAATACTTTCAAATGATCCAATGAATCCAGGTGTAAAAGCTTCTAAAATATTAGAAATTAATCCAAATCATGAGATCTTCACAACACTACAAAAGAAATATAAAGAGAATCCTTCTTCCATTAATGATTACGCACAAGTCTTATATGACCTCGCATTATTAATCCAAGGCTTACCAATTGATAATCCTGTAGAATATGCGAAAAAGATTACAAACTTGATGGTAGAAGCATCTAAATAAAGAAAAATCATGGGTTCATTTAAATGAATCCATGATTTCTTTTGCGCAATCTTGACCATCTCGTATCGCACTCGCTACCGTACCAGGGCCAAAATAGGCATCTCCTGCAAGGTAGACATTTGGAATAGAGGTTTCATGTGTCTTTTGGATTGAGATTTCTCCTAGTGGAGATAAATCAACCTTTTGTCCTATCGCAGCGACAACTAAGTCACAAGGAATATCATATTCACTACCTTCAATGACATGAGGACTTCTACGTCCACTTTCATCTGGTTCTCCTAATTCCATCTTGACGCAACGCGCACCTACTACATTCCCCTCTTCATCAAGGTTTAAACTTTGAATGTTCTCTAAGAGTGCAAATATAACACCTTCGTTTTTAGCATCCTTTATTTCACTTTGGTTCGCAGGCATCTCTTGTTCACTACGACGATATAGAACCGTTACATCATCCATAATTCGAATAAGACTACGTGCACAATCCATCGCTACATTTCCTCCACCCCATACAATTGCGCGATGGTATTTTTCTTTATAGGTGGAATGCATTTCTTTTACATTTAAATCATAGAGAAGTGATAACCCTGCTAGGTATCCATTTCCTTCTAATCCATATTTATTTTCTACTTGTGCACCAATTCCAATTAGAATACGATCATACTTTTCTAATAATTCTTCAAGTGTAATATCTTTTCCAACTTGTTGATGAAAATAGAAAGTTACATTCATATCTTCTAGATTCTTTTGAATCGTAGTTAAAATAGATTTATCAAATCGATAAGAAGGAATTCCTGAATAAATCGCTCCACCAATTTGATCATACTGTTCATAAACATCTACTTCATATCCATTCTCACGTAGACGTATCGCTGCACTTAAACACGCAACACCAGCACCAATTAGCGCAATCTTCTTTCCATTACTTGGAAGAGGTTTATAAGGAAATTTTCTATGATCTGAAATATAGCGTTCAATTCTTTGGATTTGAACAGGATTTGATTTAATCCCTTTCACACAATGACCCTGGCATTGTCGATCACAATCACATAGACGACTTGTCAATTCTGGAAAGGTATTTACATTGTAGAGTATTTTTGAAGCTGCATCTAAATCTTCTTCTTTTAAGCATTTAATAAAAGAACAAATTTCATTATGAACCGGGCAACCCGTTTCACACCTAGGTCGAGGACATGATAAGCATTCCTTTACACACTCATTAATCTCCATATTATTTTCCTTTCAATTGGATTAAGATAACTCCTGTTAATATCATTATACAACCAAGTAGTTCTCTTAGTCCTACACTCTCATGAAGAAGAATAACACCGCCTAGAAAAGCAAAGACAGCTTCTAAGCTCATAATGAGTGTCGCATTTGTTGGATTCGCATTTTTTTGACCAATAATTTGTAAGGTA
>CADBUH010000202.1 GCA_902797775.1 uncultured Erysipelotrichaceae bacterium
ATTACTGGAACTAATAATGGTAAGAAAGCAGTTAATGTAGATGGTAAATCTTTACTTGGTTCAAGATTTAATTCACTATACTCTTCATGTCTTTCTGGACGAATCCAACTATCACCATCATCAGAAGGAAGTTGATAAATTTTCTTACCTAAACGTTGTGCATATAAGCAGCTCGCAATTGTCATTGGTAAAGAGATGACGAGTCCCCATAGAATAAATTGACCTACATCAACACCGAATGTACCAGCTACACCAAGTGGACCTGGTGTTGGTGGAACAAGAGCGTGCGTAATAACAAGACCAGCAGCTAAAGGAACACCAATCTCAATAATTGAACGACGTGTCTTTTTAGAGATTGCTTTCGCAATTGGGCTTAAGATAACGAATCCAGAATCACAGAAGATAGGAATGGATACGATAAATCCAGTTAGAGCCATAGCCCAATGTTCATTCTTTTTACCGAATAGTTTAATAAATGTCAAAGCCATACGCTCAGCAGCGCCTGTCTTTTCGAAAATTTGTCCCATCATAACACCGAAACCAATAATGATACCGATGCTACCGAGTGTTCCACCAAATCCAGTTGTTATAGAACCTGGAATATCTGTTGGAGGCATTCCACCAATGAGACCAACGGTTACAGCGGCAATAATTAGCGCTAAGAATGGTGGAACTTTTGTTTTAAGAATCAGAACTATTAGTAATATGATAGCTACTAATAAACCAATAATCATTTGCATAAATCATTTCTCTCCTCTCTAATATAAACAAATGGTTTGCTGCACATTATTTGCCGCCTCTAAAGCTTGGGGCATATTTCACCGCAAGACGGACAGCTTCGATCATACTTACTGCACTTGCAATTCCTTTGCCTGCGATATCCATGGCTGTTCCATGGTCTACCGAAGTACGTAGAATTGGCATACCGTTTGTAACGGCAATTGTTTTTTCAAAATCGAGTGTCTTCGTTGCAATGTGTCCTTGATCATGATACAAAGACAGAACACTATTGAACCGACCTTGTAATGCTAAATGGAAGACAGAATCTGCACCTATCGGACCAACAACGTCATAGCCTTCCGCTTGTAATTCTTCTATCGCTGGATAAACATGTTCTACTTCTTCATTTCCAAATAAACCATGTTCACCACTATGTGGGTTTAAACCCGCAACAGCCATTGTCCCTTCTGTCACACCTAATCGATGAAGTGCTTCTGTGCAGCGACGTACATAATCCTTAATTCTGTCTTTTGTAACGAGGTCACAAGCTTGTCTTAATGAAACATGTCTTGTTAGGAAGAAGACTCGCATGCCTTTTACTTCAAACATCGTTAATGGATCTTCCGTACCGGTAAGTGCTCCAAAGATTTCGGTATGTCCTATATAGTTTATTCCTCCTTTCTTTAGTGATTCCTTATTGATAGGTGTTGTTGCAACTGCTGCAACAAGATTTTCATTTGCTAAACGAATACTTTCTGCAATATATTCATAAGCAGCTTTTCCACACATGCCACTTATTTCCCCTACCACAAGTTCATTCATATCAATATTGTTTAAATCAACAACATTCAATACGCCTGGTTCATATTTTCCTTCTTCTGGAAGTTTAATCACATTAATTTCTAATTGAGGAGAACCAGGATATGTCTTTGCTAGTTCGAGAACATTCTTATCTCCTACCACAACACATCTAGCAATCTTCTGTATTTCTTCATCCGCAACTGTTTTCAAGACAATCTCAGGACCAATCCCTGCAGGATCACCCATCGGAATCGCAATATAAGGTTTCATACTTATTCCTCCCTTTCTTTCTATGACATATGTTCTTGTAAATATTTGACACAGGTTACCATGGCATCATCATTTCCTACCATGCCACCTTTACTGATGAATTGTAGTCCTGCAAACTCACCACCTAGAATTAATCCATATCCAGCAAGTGGAACTACTTCATCATTTAGGTATAAACCTGTGGTACCGATAATATCGTTAACTGCAGCGGTTATATCACCACCGGTTGTATAAATCGCAAGTATATCTCTTCTTTGTTTCAGAACGTTATAGACAACTTCTGCAAATGCAGTATTGATTAAGCTGGATAACTCTTCTTCCGATTTTCCTAATCGCTTTGAATATTCTTCAAAGGAAATTACTTTTGCAGGATCAACGCCATCTCCAATCACAGCTAGAACATCATAAGATTCATCGGATTCAAGGATTTCTTTTGTGACTCTCTTTATTTCTTCTTCACGCTCTTTTGAAGTACCAATTACTTTTGTGATGGTAAGAATTACTTCATGAACATTCATCTTCTTGAGTAATACATGAACTTGTCTACGTGCAACCCCATTCACACTACCGATTGCGCATAAGACTTTTCCAGATGCACGTTTCGTGGAATTTGGAATAACTCTTTTTCCAACTGCAGCTGTAAAGACACCTGGATCAACAGAGATAAATGGAATAGAAGAAGCAACTAATGCATCTGCGATAAGGTCGATATCACTTTGTGTAATGGCATCACATATCACAATGCGTATACCATCCTTTTTCATTTCTTCAAATCTCTTTGTGAGGTGCTCTTGTCCTAAAGCAATATCATTTAGTGTTAATGAATCAACAGGATATTTACTTTGGCTACGGAATAGATGTGCTGCATCCGAAGTATGAATTGGTGCTTTAGGATCTAAAGCAACTTCTGTACGATCGAGTGGAATCCCATTCACAAGTAAATGGCCTCCACATAGAACTCTTCCTGA
>CADBUH010000203.1 GCA_902797775.1 uncultured Erysipelotrichaceae bacterium
CCTGTACCAGAGAAAGGTACCGTATGACCATCAACGATTAAGACTGGTCCAAACGTACACGCATCACGGATACCCCAAGAAAGAGCTTCTTCTGCTGTCATATTACCGACAATTAAATGATGGTGGGAATTAAAACCGATTAAAGTAGTCCATTGGTCTAATTGTCCTGCAACTAACTCACCATCTTTAATGACGACACCATAAGGGATAGATCCATCTCCCTGTCCATTAGGATCATCAAATCCTCCCGCATTAATTCCTGCAATCGCACCTTCTTTTTTAACATAATCAAGAACGAGGAAACCACTCG
The DNA here is from genome assembly GCA_902797775.1 of uncultured Erysipelotrichaceae bacterium. GTDB lineage: Bacteria > Bacillota_I > Bacilli_A > Erysipelotrichales > Erysipelotrichaceae > Bulleidia. The sequence continues at coordinate 311 of CADBUH010000203.1, forward strand.
CTCCTTCTTCTCCCATTAAGGTGTTAACCCCTAATGCCATACGAGAAGGATCACGTACAATCATGAGTTTCCCTTTAAAGGTTGAACCACTAACAGGAATGATTTCAATATTATCTTTTTCACTTTCTGGAATTCTAAAGTCTTCTTCATTATTCGCAGAAACTTCTTCCGTATAAGTAACACGGTTTTTAGAAAGTCTTTGTTCGATTTCTTCATCGGAGAAGAAATGATGAACGATGGCTTTACCACGTCTAGTCTCCATTAAAGTTGAAATAACATAGTTACTAAAGGTAGGGGAAGGCCCTTTTAAAACAATATATAAAGCGCTGTACCCAAAAACAACGGCCGTTAATATAGCTGTCAAGATTATTAATAACGTTTTTCTACTATTTCGAAGAATAGAAGCTTTTAAACGTAACTTTCTTTTTTTAGGTTTATTTGTGGTCATAACTATTAAAACTGCTCATACAAATGGATTTGTATAAACGTAATTATTATAACATAATCTAATATTTAAACTTTTAAGAATAGAAGGTACATAAACTAGAAGAATTCTGCATTTATTAAGCAAAGAAAATGCTATAATAGGTAGTTGTAAGGAGAAATAAAAATGGAGAAATTTTTAGTTGAAATATCCGCAAGACATTTGCATGTAACACAAGAAGATTTAGAAATATTATTTGGAAAAGGGGCAGAACTTCATCCTGCAAAAGAATTATCGCAACCTGGACAATATGCTGCAGAAGAAAAAGTAGTTTTAAAAGGACCTAGAGGGGAATTAAGTACACGTATTTTAGGACCAGTACGTCCAGAAACACAAGTAGAAGTAACTTTAACAGAAGCACGTCAATTAGGTGTAAAAGCACTTGTACGTGAATCTGGTGATTTAGATGGAACCGAAGGAGGATTAACTTTAGTTGGTCCTGCTGGAGAAGTTGTATTAGAAAAGGGTGTAATCGCTGCGAAACGTCATGTCCATATGACACCAAGTGACGCTGAAAAATATGGTGTTACAAATGGTCAAATCGTAGGTGTTAAGATCGTTAGTCCAGAGCGTTCCGTTGTCTTTGGAGATACTGTAATTCGTGTAAGTGATAAGTATGCTTTAGCAATGCACATTGATACAGATGAAGCAAATGCTGCAGGTATTAGTGGAAACGCAGAAGGCGAAATTGTAACCTTCTAAGAAGTCTTTAAATAGTAGTAAAAAGAATCCATCACAGTGTGATGGATTTTTCATTTGTGATTGTGTATAGTAGTAGTATAGTTATGAAAACAGCAGTATTAATTCCTTGCTATAACGAAGCATTAACAATTAAAAAAGTTATTGAAGATTTTTCAAAAGAATTACCCGAAGCAACTATTTATGTCTATGACAATAATAGTTCTGATCAAACAGTACGTATTGCTAAAGAAGCAGGTGCAGTTGTTTCTTTTGAAAATAAACAGGGAAAAGGAAATGTAGTACGAACAATGTTTCGCGAAATTGACGCGGATATTTTTGTTATGGTTGATGGAGATGATACTTATCCAGCAGAAGAAGTTCATAAGTTGATTCAACCAATTATTGAAGAAAAGATGGATATGGTAATTGGGGATCGCTTAAGTAATGGAACATATTACAAAGAAAATAAAAGACCATTCCATGATTTTGGAAACAATCTTGTAAGAGGACTCATTAATCATTTATTCCATAGTAATATCAAAGACATCATGACAGGATATCGCGCTTTTTCTAGGAGATTTGCGAAATGTATGCCTGTAATCTCGGATGGATTTCAAATTGAAACCGAAATGACAATCTTTTCGCTTGTCTATCGTTTAAATGTTAAAGAAGTTCCAATTGTATATCGTGATCGACCAGAAGGAAGTTACTCAAAACTTAATACAATTAATGATGGAATTAAGGTTTTAATAACCTTATTTGATTTATTAAAGAATTATCGACCATTTTTCTTCTTTTTCATTATATCGATTGCCTTTACAGTATTTGGGTTATTATTTGCGATTAAAGGGTTAGGTAATCTATCAATTGGATGGATTATCATTGGGGCACTTCTTCTAATGACTTCGATTATTCTAGTGGTGGCTGGTATTATTTTGGATGCTACAAAGAATCAAACAATCCTTCTTTTTGAACAAAATTTAAACAATTATGAAAGAGAAGAAAACCAATCAAAAAATGTAATTCTTGAGAAGAAATAAGAACGATTTATCCTATTAAAAGGGAAGAGAAGAGTAAAAACGATTATTTAAAATCGTTTTTTTCATTTAGGTAAAGAAATGAAGTTTAAAAATATTAAACTTTTTGTTTAAAAAGTATTGCATTCTAAGACAAATCATTTATAATACTTTTTGGTAATTAAGAAGGGAGGTTTCTATGGATATTGGAAAAAGATTAAAACAGTTAAGAATTAAGAATAACCTAACGTTAGAAGAACTCGCTTCACGTAGTGAACTAACAAAGGGTTATCTATCACAATTGGAAAGAAACCTTGCTTCTCCATCCATTGCGACCTTAGAGGATATTGCAGAAGCATTAGGGACAAACTTATCCATCTTCTTTGCAGAAGAGAAAGAAGAACAAATCATATTTACTAAGAAAGATGAGTTTGTGGATGAACAAGAAGATCATATTATTCATTGGATTGTTCCAAATGCACAAAAGAATCTAATGGAACCCGTATTGTTAGAACTATTACCAAAATCAAAGTCAAAGATTGTGGATCCCCATGAAGGGGAAGAGATGGGATATGTGTTACAAGGTAGTATCTATCTATGTAAAGAAAATGATACAAAAGGAAAAGTAGTAAAAAAAGGTGAAACGTTCTATATAAAAGGAAATGAAAGCCACTATTTAGAAAATCGTACAAATAAGATTGTGCATGTACTATGGATTAGTACACCACCAATC
>CADBUH010000204.1 GCA_902797775.1 uncultured Erysipelotrichaceae bacterium
AATCGTTTCTGCACTAGGACCAATGATTTCAATTAGTCTCTTGTGAGTTCTGATTTCGAATTGTTCACGGGAATCCTTGTACTTGTGGACAGCACGTAATACCGTGATGACTTCTCTTTCTGTAGGCAGCGGAACAGGGCCAACTATTTTCTTAGCGCCATGATTGGTTACTGTGTCAACAATCTTTTGACTAGCAGCATCCAAGTTTCTGCTCTCGTAAGCCTTCAAGCGAATTCTTACTGCATTTTTTGCCATGAATTTTTCCTCCTTATATTCACTCCGTCTTATATAATAGACAGATCGCTCTGCGGAAATTCCCCGGTTATCACACCATGACAACGCTTTTTAGTGTGCCGGCAACCTCCCGCATCTACGCGAGTGCTTTAGTATCATACTACCTAAAAACCCCCTATGCAAGCCTTTTTTTACATTTTTTCATTTTTATTAAAATGATTATATATATTTAAATTTAGGCTTAGCCCTTTAAACCTTTCTAAATTTCGCTATAATGGTAAATAATTGGAGTGATGATTATGAGTGAATTTACATCTTTTCTATTATTAGCGTATTTCGTTATCGTCTTAATTTCTTCCCAAGCGAAGAAGACCGATAATCAAAAGAACTATATTGTACGCAATATTATCTTACAGTTAATCTTTGCGGGCGTTTGGTTCTATCGTTTTTATCCTGCCCTTAATTTCCATAGCACAGCCTTTTGGCTATTCTTTTTAATTATTACCTTTACAAATATTCTTTTATTCTATAAGAATTCATCTAATATTGAACTACCACAAGGTAAAGGTAAATTTAAACTAAAGAAAGAAAACTTTACTTCCAGTGGTAAATTAACCGCTATTTCCTTAATTTTAATTATTTTAGCGGCTTATATTGGTATCTATTTTATCTGTAGAGGAATCTTTTCTCCTGTTTTACGTGCGAAAGCATACGCAGAGCGTATTCAAGTAAGTACGGTTGATTTTGATGAGATTCCACCTTATCGCTTTAATGAAACAGCGATTATTGATCGCGCTAGTTCCCAAATCTTAGGGGATAAAGTTATGGGTCAAATGACCGATTTAGTATCCCAATTCTCTGTTTCTAATGAATATAGTCAAATCTCTTATAAGGAAGGAACCTATCGTGTTACTCCTTTAGCTTATGATGGCTTTATTAAATATATCCGTAATCGTTCCGAAGGTATTCCAGGTTATATCATCGTGAACACCACAACGGGTGAAACCCAACTTGTCCGTTTATCGCAAAAGATGCGCTATGTACCAAGTGCTTACTTTAATGAAAACCTATATCGTAAGTTACGTTTCCAATATCCAACCCAAATCTTTGATGATCCTACTTTTGAAATTGATGAAGAAGGAAATCCTTGGTATGTATGTACGACCTATACCTATGATGGAATTGATTCTAGACGTAGAGTAACAGGTGCCATCTTATTTAACCCAATTGATGGTACTTCTACAAGATATGATGTGAAAGATGTTCCTACATGGGTTGACCGTATTTATCCTGAAAGTCTTATTACAGAAGAATTAAATGATTATGGAAAATACCAAAAAGGTTGGTTAAACTCCATGATTGGTCAAGAAGGTGTGATCCAAACATCCGAAGGTTATAACTATATTTCAAAGAATGGGGATGTATGGTTATATACAGGTATGACTTCTGTAGTATCCGATAATTCAAATATTGGATTTATGTTAGTGAATTTAAGAACCCATGAAGCACAATTTATTCCTACTTCAGGTGCAGATGAATATTCAATCATGGCGAGTGCTGAAGGCGAAGTATTGAACTATGGTTATACAGCTACCTTCCCAGTCTTAGTAAATATTAATGATAAACCGGTTTATCTTTTATCCTTAAAAGATTCAGCTGGATTAATTAAGATGTATGCATTAGTCGATGCACAAGATTACCAACAAGTTTATACCATCAAAGCAGAACGTAATGCGAAAGTCGCAATTGAATCTCTCATTGCGGAATTCTCTGGTGGTAAGAGTGTAAATGTCGATTCCCTTCAATCAAAAACCATTACGATTGATCAAATTCAAACCGTTGTCATTGAAGGTAATACCACAATCTTTATTAAGAGTAACAATGATATTTATAAATTAGTATTAACCGAAGATACTTCTCCAAAAGCAATCTTCCTAAAAGAAAAAGACACCATCACGGTTCACTATATAGAACTAGACGATGTCTATCTCATACAATCCATTGATTAAACTTTATTTGTAAAAGAGATTTTCACATGTGGATTTGATTCCACTACTTTTCCTATGACCATTAAGAATCGAAATGCATAATCATCATCACAAATATCTCTTAACGCATCTACACTAAACTCAAAATTAACATCTTCCTCTATCTCACATAAACAATCATATAAAGAGTTTAAATTCTTTGTGTAATATTCTGGTAATTTAAAGAGTTCATTCATATAGTTATAAACTTTTGTTTTACTCGTTAATCTTTCTGCATCTACTTCAATGATTCTCATACTTATTCTTCTCCATATAATAATTCAAATGTTTCATAATGATCCCCAGTGTAATA
>CADBUH010000205.1 GCA_902797775.1 uncultured Erysipelotrichaceae bacterium
GAATCAAACCTCAAAAGATTCATATAAACACAAAAAGAAAAGGGCTAATTCCCTTAACCTAATTACTTAGGTTTTTGGACAGCCCCTATCTTTTTATTTTTCTAATTGTTCAATGGATAGTTTTAGACGTCTTAATGTTTCTTCTTTACCTAAGATACCCGCGATCTCAATTGCACCACCTGGTGTAAATTGTTTTCCACTAATTGCGAGACGTAATGGGAAGAGAATTTGACCATTTTTCTTTTCTAGTTTTTCTGGTAATTTCATTAATTCATCATGTAGAATTGGTTCTTCCCATTGATTAATACCTTCTAATACTTCATAAGAAGCTTTTAAGGATTCTAAGGCAATGGTTTCATCTGTCTTCATCTTCTTATTAATATAGAGTTCATTCTCATAAGAAGGGAAGGTATCAAAGAAATCTAACATTTCTTCAATTTCAGCTAATGTTTCAACACGTGGTTGAATAATTTCCGCAATTCTCTTCTTATCGAAATCTCCTTTAACCGCTTTATCAATATATGGTTTTACTAACTCATAATAGGTATCAATATCCATACCTCTTAACCATAAACCATTAATTGATTTTAATTTAACTGGATCAAAGATAGCTCCACTTGTTCCAATATGTTTAACATTAAAGGCTTTTACAAGTTCTTCTAAGGTGAAAATCTCTTGGTTATTTTCAGGAGACCATCCTAACATCGCAATATAGTTTAAAATAGCTTCTGGTAAATATCCTTTCGCTACTAAATCTTGGAAAGAAGCATCTCCATTACGTTTTGATAATTTGTTATGTTCATCCTTCATGACAGGAGGACAGTGAATATAACGAGGAATATCCCAATCAAATGCCTCATAGATTAGATTATACTTAGGTGCAGAACTTAAGTATTCCATACCTCTAACAACATCCGTAATACCCATTAAGTGATCATCAACGACATTTGCGAAGTTATAGGTAGGGAAGCCATCACTCTTAATTAAAATAGATTCATCTAATGTTTCATTTTCAACTGTAATGGTTCCAAAAACTTCATCATGGAAAGAAGTAGTACCACTTGTTGGAATGGTTTGACGTACGACGAAGGATTCTCCATTCTTAATACGTTCTTCTGCTTCTTCAATAGAGATATTCTTACATGGATCATCATATTTAAAAGATTCACCACGTGCTTCTTGAATCTCTCTTTGTGTATCAATCATCTCTTGATCACAGAAACAATAATGTGCACCATGACGATGAATTAGTTTTTTTGCATAATCCATATATAGGCCACTCTTTACACGTTCACTTTGAACATATGGGCCTACTGGTCCACCAACATCTGGTCCTTCATCATGTTTAAGACCACATTGTTCCATGGTTTGATAAATAATATCTGTAGCACCTTCTACTAATCTACCTTGATCGGTATCTTCAATTCTTAATAAGAATTTTCCATTTGGATCTTTTTTTGCGACTAAGTATGCCCATAAAGCAGTACGCAAATTTCCAATATGCATGTATCCTGTAGGACTAGGTGCAAATCTTGTACGAATTTCTCCCATTTAAATCACCTCGCCTATACATTTTAAACTAAACGTCGATACGATTCAATTGTTCGTATAGTTTTGATTTCAATTGTTTTGAAGTATAATTATCATACATCTTGGGATATAGCCAAGCGGTAAGGCAGCTGGCTCTGAACCAGCCATTCGGGAGTTCGAATCTCTCTATCCCAGCCATAGATTTAAACCGGACATGTAAGATGTTCGGTTTTTGATAGAAAGTAGGGAATGCATGTATCCATTATGGAAGATTTATCACAAGGATATTCCAGAACCAATTCTTAGATGTATGGAATTGGATGGTTTAAAGCGTCTAAAAGAAGTAGGGATGAATTGTGGTATGGAATATACCTCATTTCCTTTCTATGGAGAAATGGAGACCTATTCTAGATTTGAGCATAGTGTATCGGTTTCTTTAATCGTATATCACTTCACAAAGGATCTAAAACAAGCTCTCGCAGGATTATTCCATGATATTTCTACTCCTGTATTTTCCCATGTGATTGATTTTATGAATCAA
>CADBUH010000206.1 GCA_902797775.1 uncultured Erysipelotrichaceae bacterium
AAAAATAATAATGGACAAAATGGTGGTGCTGTCTTTGTGGATGGTAGTAGTTATACAAGTAATCCAAGTGCACCTGTAAGTTATGTATTATTTGCGGGTGGAGTGATGGAAGATAACCAATCGACGCTACAAGGTGGAGCTATCGCAGTTGGTGGTAGAGATGCCTACTTTGAGATGTGCTTACCAAATGAACCAGAAGAAATTGAATATTTAGATCGTTTAAGTGATGAAGAAAAACAAGAAGTATTAGAAATCTTAGAACGCACAAAAGAGAATGTTCCTACGATTCGTAATAATACAGCTGGTACAAATGCAGGTGCGATGTATGTGAATAGTAGTTTTACCTATCTTCATGGTGGATTAATTGAAAATAACTATTCGGATAACTATGGTGGGGCCATCTATATTTCGGTTGTACCAGTTGTCGCACGTGTAAAAGACGTATTAATTGTCGATAATAACGCAAGGTTTATTGGTGGTGGTATTTGGACATGTCCGAGTGGCGCTACTGTCTTTGAAGCGACCGAAGGAATTGCGGTGTTCGATAATAAAGCAAATCGAGCAGGCGATGACTTTGCGACCGTACAAGAATTCTCTTACTATACACAACAATATGGTGTCTCTTTAAGTGAACGTATGTTAGGTGGAGGTTTATCGGAATGGCATGAAGATGGTAAACTTCGTCAACAACAAAGTAGTTACTATGGTGTAGTCGATGGAAACGCACCAAGATACGATAAATTTGAACCAGGTGAAATTATCAAACTTATTGGCTATCGTCAAAATATGGCTTTGATTAATACACCTTCGGAAGGGGCTAAACTTCTAGCGCAAAACCATGCGAAACTCATTATCCAAAATAATAATGGATATGTTGGTGGGGGAATTGCGATGGATGGAACGATGATTGTGCACTCTACCCCAATTGATGAATATAAAATTAAAGTCTTAAAAGTCTTTGATGAGAAAACACCAGATGAAGCAATCCCACAAACCATTGAAGTTGAATTAATCATTCATGATCAAGGGGTTGATTATCAATTAGATACCATTGAATTAACGAAAGAGAATAACTGGGAAAGTGAATTTATTGGGTTACCACCTCCTGCTACGTTATCAGATGATACAAAATATTATGTAAAAGAAATTGCAGTGGATGGAATCAATGTAGACCAATCTGCTTTCCAAGCATCCATGGTACAAAAAGAAAGTATGGATGGAGGAAAGACTTTTGTCTTTGAAATCACCAATACCTATAGTGCGATTGAAATTAAGAAGACTTGGGAAGTTGAAAATGAAGATTTACTACCAGATGAAATTGAAGTGGTCGTAAAAAGAAGAGTTAAAGATAGTGGTAGTGAATGGGAAAACTTTGAAGATAATAAAGTAACACTTAAAAAAGAAGAAGATTGGAAACATACAAAAGTAGGTTTAGATGCCTATAAGATTACCTATCATCCCTATGATTCTTTAACCATCTTATTAGATGAATTTGGAGAACCTGTTTTAAATCATGAGAATGAATATCTTTTAGCGGATGGAAGTAATAATCCGATAGTAGATAAAAACCATCAACAGATCCCAATCCCTAAAGATGAATATAATAACCGTCATATATTAAAAATCTTAGTGGATGATAATAATGAACCAATTCTAGATGACTATGGAGATTTCCAAGTCGTGGATGGAGAGAATATTCCTTATGTAAGTATTGGAGGACATCCAATTACGACTCCTTCGGTTTATGATAAGGGAGAATGGGAATATAAAGTTGTAGAGGAAGAAGAAATCTATGGCTTCTATTGGGATGAAGTCGAAGGGACAAAAGATAATGATTATACCCTTCATAATATTCAAATGAAACCATATGAATCGGATTTCCCAGTTACGAAGACAATTACAGGTAGAGATTTCGCAGAAGATGCAGAAGATAGTTTCCACTTCGCATTAATACCAGAAGATGTGAATAATCCAATGCCAGACGGAACAACATCTCTAAACAATCGTCCTGCGAAAATCATTAAGATTGATGGAACAGATGAAACATCTGAAAAGATTGATGAACATATTCGTAAGAATGCGTTTGGAAATATCATTTATCGAGAAGAAGGAACCTTTAAATATACCATCTATGAGATGATGCCAAGTGAAGCAGGAGACGCCAATCTTCCTGGTATGTCTTATTCCACAGAACGTTATAACGTAGTTGTGAAAGTTGAAAAGAATGCGGAAGGAACCGAATTTGTAGGTACCACAACCATCACAAAGGTAAATGGTAATCAAGCTAATATTGCGAACTTTACGAATGTCTTTGATAAAGATATGGTTCGTTATAACTTAGTTTCACAAAAGACTTATCGTGATGATAGTAAACAAGATCCTTTAACCGATCGAAAATTCGCCTTTAAGTTATTATTCGTTGAAAAATTAGATAAGGATAATGTGCCTGATCCAAATGCGAATCCGAAATTACCTACACCGACAAGTTGTGATCCAACCATCTTAGGAGATACCGATGGGCAAGGTAGAAATACATCATGTGTGGCATTTAATGAAGGCACAACCGTATACTTTGAAAGAGAAGATGCATCCGATGCAGGGTTAACCTTTAAATCCAATAATGTAGAAGATGATACAGGTACTTATGTATATGCATTATCGGAACTTGTAGAAGTTGGTGGAACTTATTATGCATTAGATAAAATAGAAGATTTAATACAACTTCTAAATATGGGTGCGATTGTCAATGACAATGGAACCCTTACGTTAGGTGAGAGAACCTATGATATGGTTATTCATGAACGTAAAATTATCGTAGGTAAAAATGAGGAAGGGATCTTATCCGTTCATGCGGAAAGAGCTTCTGGAAGTGAACCTGGTACCGAATATGACCATTATTTAAAACCGATCCCGAATGGAGATGGAACCTATACCTTTGAACATACGGAAGTCGATATTGAACATACCGATACGAATGTTCCAATCTTTAGAAATGTCTATGCACCTGTAAGAGATATCTCAGGGAAAAAGATTTGGATTGTCGCAGATGAAGAAGATGTAAAAGACTTTGTCTTGAAATTTAAGATTCAAAGAAAAGTAGATGGAGAATGGCAAGATGTCATGCGAAATGGAGAAGTTTATACGGTAGAAACTTCCCTTGCTGATAATTGGGAATATACATTCACTAACCTTCAACATTATGAAGAATCCACAAGTCATATAGATGCAGGTAAAGAAGTAGAATATCGTGTTGTAGAAGTGGAAGTGCCAGAAGGGTATACAACCGAAAATGGCACAAAAGATAATAACTATAACGTTACGAATGAAGGTTCTAGAGAAATCTCTTTCATAAAAGCTTGGGATGATGCGAATGATAATGATGGAAAACGTCCAGATTCCATTACCGTTCAATTAATC
>CADBUH010000207.1 GCA_902797775.1 uncultured Erysipelotrichaceae bacterium
TAATACCTTTAATAACTTACGCATGGATACATTATAACATTACAGTTCATAATGATAGATATTCTTTATTGTTTCTCCCCTTTTATAAAGCCAATGAGATGTAGGTACTTCCGCTGTTTCCACAAACTCTCCTTCTAGTTTTTCTAAGGTTTTTCTAGAAGCTGTATTATCTGGAGAACAAGTGATAATCATCTCTTTCATCCCATAATCCTTTTTCGCAATCTCAAATAATAATAGGCAGGCATAATAGGCATAGTGATGTCCTTGGTAAAGTTCATTAATACGATACCCAATATTTCCTGCATAATATAACTCTTCATTCATTCCTAAACGAAGATCACATTTTCCTACTTTAATTGGTTCATTTGGTAAATAGATACCATAAAAGATGGACTTCGTATAATTATTCCAAAGCGTAGCTTCTTCCACCCTTTCTTGTACCAAGTCTACCTTTTCCCCGTAATATCTTTTATTAGTATTTCTGTTGAATAAGTCGAATAACATATCCATCACTTCCTAAAAGCGACAGCTAATCTGCTGCCGCTTTAAATAAATCAATGTATATATTTTGAAGTTCTTGTTTTTGATCATCATTCATTTGGGATTCTTCACTATCAATTGTATAGCCATCCACTAATGCAAGATGATGTCCTACAATCTCACCATTCTTGATTGCGATAACTTCAGGAACCTTAAATACAGGTACGCCACCCTGAACATCAAAGATTGGTTCAATATTAGGTCTTAAACGCTCATAGATATCTGCAGAAGCATCTGGTCGATACACATTACAATAATAAACGGTAATATTATGTTGTTTCGCCGCTTTATTTAGTTCTGGTAACGCTCTTTCACAATAGATACATCCAGGATATCCATAAACTAAAATCCCTGACCCTTTTTCCGTAAAGAAACGAATTGATTCTTCCATGGATACTTCTAAAAATGCATTATCCTTATCATTAATCCAACGGTAAGCATTCATATCTGTCTTTTCCCCATTAATCGCAACTGGGTTTGTAATAACGATAGCTTCTTCAACTTCTTCTTGTTTATTTCCACATCCAATTAATGTGAGTGCTATCATCATACTAATTAATACTTTTTTCATTTCTTTACCTAACTCCTTTGAACACTGTTACTTATACTAACAGAGATTCAAATCTTAATCAATTTTCTTTACTTCCGTTGTTTCATAGAAAGAATCAATTTTTTCTCTTGTCGCTAAGCCTTTTGAATAAGCAGTCGCACTTGCACAAGATGCACCAAACTTAAAGGAATCAACAACATCTGATGAACGTAAATAATTCATTAAGAATCCAGCTGTTAAAGAATCTCCTGTACCTACCGTATTAACGGTTTTTTCTTGATGTAATAAATCACATTCATAGCATCCTTCACTACTAGCTAAGATTGCTTTATCTTTTCCTTCAAGAATTAATACATTTTGAGCGCCTGCTTCAACCGTTGTTTTAGCTGCATCTACGATCTCTTCATAGGTTAAACTCTTCTTTACTTCATCCCCTAATTCTTCTGCTGTAAATTTAACTAAGAAAGGTTTATGTACAAGCATTTGGCTCATAATACGTGGATTTGTATCAAGTGCTACTTTTACTCCATTCTTAATGCAATCTTCTAACATCCTAATTACATCATCCTCTAAATAAGATGGACAAATACCTGCTAGACAGAAATAATCACCTTCACCAAGACGACCAACCTTATCACTTAACTTCTTCATATCTGCTTCATTGATATATGGTCCTGTCGCATTTAAATCGGTAATGTGTTTTCCATCGGATAACTTAACGTTAATTCTTGTATGACCTTCTACATATGTAAAGTTAGGTTCAATATAAGAATATTCTTGAAGAAGATTAACATAGAATTCTTTTGTGAATCCTCCTAAGAACCCATAAGCACGCGTAGGAATTTGTAGGTTATTCAATACAATTGAAATATTAATTCCCTTTCCACCTGCTTCATAGTACTCCAAATCACTACGGTTTGTTTTCCCTTTTTCAATCTTGTTAGAAAACTCCAAATAATAGTCCAATGATGGATTTAATGTGCATGTACAAATCATAATTTACTCCTCCAATGTCTTTCCTATGATTAATCGAATAAGCTTCGACGCTTGTTCCATCTGTTGAATTGAACAGTATTCATACCGTCCATGAACGTTTCCCATCCCTGCTCCAAGGTTTGGACAAGGTAACCCATTAAAGGATAATTGGGCTCCATCCGTTCCTCCTCTAGCAGGTTCTATCTCAGGTGTAAGACCTAATTCTTTAATAGAATCTAAGGCCATCTTACTAACCTCTGGATGTTCATCAATGATTTCTTTCATATTACGATATGTAATACTACATTCTAGTTCACAAGTACCTTCTCCATAGAATTGATTAATCCAATCTTTACTTCGATTCATCAACGCTATCTTTTCTTCTAGTTTATCATTATTATGGTCACGAACGATATAGTCTAATTGTGCAAAATCTGTATAACCTGTCATATTGGTTAGATGGATAAACCCTTCTCTACCTTCGGTATGTTCTGGTCGCATATAGGTCGGGAATTTTTCATGGAATTCCATCGCTAAGTTACACGCATTGATCATACGATCTTTCGCACTTCCTGGATGGATAGATAAACCATGGAATTTCGCTACGACTTTCGCTGCGTTAAAGGTTTCATCTGTATATGTCGCAGGACTTTCTCCATCTAAGGTATACGCAAAATCTGCGTCAAAATAGTCATAGTTGAAGAATTTTGTTCCTCCACCAATCTCTTCATCTGGGGTAAAGCCTATCGCAATACGTCCATGTTTTTCTTCTGGATGCGTAACAAAGTATTCCACCATATCCATGATTGCGGCTATACCTGCTTTATCATCTGCCCCTAATAAAGTACTCCCATCGGTCACAATTAAGTCATGTCCTACTAATTCTTTTAGTTGTGGATAATCTTTTACTTCGGTTATAACACCTTCACATAGTTCAATATCTTTTCCATCATAATTACGGATGACTCTAGGATTCACATTTTCTCCTGAATATTCTGTCGCTGTATCCATATGTGCGATAAAGCCAACCGTCTTACATGGTTTCTCTACATTTGATTCTAGATGTGCATAAACATAACAATGTTCATCAATCACCGCATCTTTTAATCCAAGTTCCTTTAGTTCTTCTACTAATAGTTTTCCTAGATTAAATTGTTTTTCTGTAGATGGTGTTGTATCCGATGAAGGATCGGATTGGGTATCAATCTTACAGTAACGTAATAGCCTTTCTTCAACCGACATAGATTTAGTTCCTCCTTATTTCATTCATCTCCAAGGATGAGAATGTACAATCAAAATAAGAGTTTCCAGGACTGCATGCGTAGATACCTACTGTCGCAATATATTCTTTCTCAAACTGTATCTCACGTGCTGTCCAAAAACGATCTTTATTAAAACCATATTGGAATAGAATTCTACCATCATGGTATTTAATCTTAAGATACATCGTATCAATTCCTATCCCAAAAACTCGTTCACTATAATCCTTTTCATGAGAATCATATTTTTCCACAAAGATATGATTCATTTCATTATCTTCTCTTTTAATCCCAAATTTAATCCAATGTGTTTTATCAATCTCTACCACCAATCCACATTCATCTTCTGGATGTTTAAAGTTATATTCAATCATTGCGGAGATATCAAACTCTTTTCTAGGTTTCCCTACCAATCTTACAGCTGTATTCTCCTCTTTATCCATATGAAAAGATGTATAAGGTTCTGTTTCAACTACTAACTTATCAGAACTTATAATGTATAAGCTAGGCTTTTTAATCCATTGTAGTTTACTCGGATTTACTCTTGGGCTCATGATATTTTCCTTAATATAAAGCTAATTTTATTTTATCATCTTTCCGATAGAAAAAAGAAGAAGATTATTCATCCTCTTCTTCCATTTTTCCAACTTCTCGAGCGTGTCTTCTACGATCTAGACTTGTGAGATATTTCTTACGAATACGGATATCCGTAGGTGTAAGTTCCACAAGTTCATCATCATTGATGAATTCAATCGCTTCCTCTAAAGATAAAATCTTAGGTGGAACCAGTTTCATAGCTTCATCATTTCCAGTGGATCGAATCGCTGTCATCTTCTTATTCTTAATTGGATTAACCGTCATATCTTTATTCTTTGAGGCAATTCCAATAATCATTCCTTCATATACTGGAGTTTGTGGTCCAATAAAGAGTTGTCCTCTTTCTTGGATATTCCATAAGGCATAAGTCATCGCATTTCCATCTTCCGTAGAAATGAGAACCCCATTCTCTCTTTGTGGGATTTCTCCTTTAAATGGTTCATAACCATAGAGTCTTTGAACCATCGTGCCTTCTCCACGTGTAGCATTAATAAATTCACTACGATATCCAATAAGACCTCTTGTAGGAACGAGGTAAGTAATACGATTATAACTACCTTCTTCTTCCATATTCTGTAACATTCCCTTTCGAATATTAAGGGCACTGATAACACTACCTGCATATTCTTCTGGAACACTACATACAACTTCTTCTACTGGTTCCATAACCGTTCCATTTTCTTTCTTTAGAATAACTTCTGGTCTAGAAACCGCTACTTCATAGCCTTCTCTACGCATATTTTCTAGAAGAATGGAGAGGTGTAGTTCTCCTCTACCAGATACCTTGAAGGTATCGGTAGAATCTGTTTCTTCTACTTTTAAACCTACATTAACTTCTAATTCTTTTTCTAAACGTTCACGGATATTACGAGATGTTACAAATTTACCAACTTGACCAGCAAATGGAGAATCATTAACCATGAAGTTCATCGATAACGTAGGTTCTTCAATCGCAATGGTAGGCATTGGATTAGGTTCTCCAACAGGACATAAGGTATCTCCAATGGAAATATCAGGAATTCCTGATATCATAACGATTTCCCCACATTGTGCTTCTGGAACAGATACTCTTGATAATCCTTTATAGACAAAGATTTGATTGGTTTTTCCTTTATTATCTTTTCCACTACGATTACATACTTCATATTGTGTCGCTTCTTTTAAAGTACCTGTATAGACTCTTCCAATTCCAAGACGACCAATATAATCATCATACGCAAGTGCACTTATCTGCATCTGTACAGGTTCATCCATTAGATTTGGATAAGCTTGGGTATGTTTAAGAATGGTTTCAAATAATGGAATGATATCTTCATTCGTATCATTGTAGTCATAGCGTACAATTCCTTGACGTGCTACACCATAAAGGATAGGAAAATCGAGTTGTTCATCCGAAGCATTTAAGTCTAAGAATAATTCATAAACTTCATCAATAACTTCATCTGCACGGGCATCATTCTTATCCATTTTATTGATTAATAGAATTGGTTTTAAACCACATTCTAAAGATTTCTGTAAGACAAAACGTGTTTGTGGCATTGGTCCTTCGGAAGAATCCACAAGTAAAATAACCGTATCTACTGTTTTAATAATACGTTCAACTTCACTTGAGAAATCCGCGTGACCTGGTGTATCAACGATATTAATCTTATAGTCTTTATAAGTGACGGAACAGTTCTTAGAATAGATTGTAATACCTCTTTCCCGTTCAAGATCATTACTATACATGATACAGTCCACTACTTTTTCATTGTCTTTAAAGACATGCGATTGTTTTAAAAAGGCATCTACTAAGGTAGATTTCCCTGCATCAACGTGTGCGATAACTGCGATGTTAATAATTTTTTGATAATCCATATATGCCCCCTAAAACTTTTTTATTATATATTTTTAAGGACTAAAAAACAACTAATTCCCCTGTGCATAATCAAAAATCCCCATTAACGCAAATAGAAGTGGTGTTGAAACAATCGACTGAAAGGAAAAGAAGTTATTTGTCATATAAGCAAGAATGATACAAAATTCAATCACTAGTATCTTTTTTATCTGATGGTTATTAATTGCATTACGTAATCTAGACAAATAGAACAATAAATAGGATAGTCCACCTACCAAACCATAGTTAATAAATGCGGTTAACCATTCATTATGTGCATTCGTAACCACCTGTGTATAAAAATAGGAGGACAATGTTTCTGAATGCATTGAATATACATAGGATGCATAGGCATCTGGACCTACCCCAAAAATGGCCTTTATTGGATTATTCTTCCATAGTTCAAACCAACTTTCTATGGTTACTCTCCATACCATCCCTCGATGAGATCCCCACGCATCATCAAAGACAACAAATGAACTATTCATCATTTTTAATATGACTAGAATGATAATGATTACTCCAAATACACTACAAAGAATAATCCTTCTCATTTTTTGTACATCCCAATTCATGGCCTGAATATATTTTCGAATTACTAGACAAATGATGATTATAAAAACATTAAGAAGAGGATTCTTAAACATATTTGGAAGTTCTTCTAGAGACATTGCTTGAGTAGGAAAAATGAGATATAAGCATCCAACAATTAAGAAAGAAATCGACATAAGAATCATTAATTCAATTACTCTAATAAATGTTTCTTTCTTATAAACACTAATTACTAAGCATCCTACAAATAATGCGAATAAAGAGAAAAATACACTTTCTGAATTCTGCAATAACAAAGATGCATATAATAAGCAACACCATATCGCAAAAACAATACGATTTCTTTTTGTTTCCGCAAGAATATAACTTCCAAAGGCTACACCTACAAATATCATTAAATAACTCGCATACCAGTTAATATTCCCTATAGTAGAAACAAATGTCCGTAACATACCTTCCTCAAGCATTTGACTAATCCCAAAAGGATATATCCCAAATCGATTTAAAACAACCAAAAAACTTGTATAACAAGAACTCAATAGCACTGCATAACGTAAGATCTTATTATCTGAATAATATCCTTTCGTAACCACATAAATTACAAAGAAAGATATTTGAGATAATAATCCCATATACCAACCTTTATAACCTTCTAAACCAAGTGTTTTATCCTCCATGAGAAAAAAAGAAATAATAACAGTCACAATATAACCAATAAGAAATGGATTAATTTGTTTACGTTTAGGTGTCTTATCTACTAATACATTCAGCAATAAGACAATTACCAGTACACCTGGTATATAGAAGCCTTTCCAAATTGTGCCCATTGTAATAGCACGATAAAAAATCCACTTCATGGTGCCTATACGTATATAGGTATCCACATAAAATAGTGGAACCCCTACTAGCAAAAGGAGTAGATATAATTGCAAAAGATAATTACGTGCTTTTTCTAATACTTTCATATTTACCAAAAAGAAAAGCACTATATCATAGTGCTTCTCTAATTATACATGCTTGAATATTATTTTGTACCAGTATTTGGAACATAATTCTTTCCAGGGACTGCTCCATTCACGATACAAGATTTTTTACTTTCATCCCAATATGCACTTACACCTAAGAGTTCATCACAACTTACAACACCATCATGATTCTTATCATTAGGATCAAATTGTGTTGTTTTAGCTGTACTTACTGGCTTAGAAGTAGATGTAGAAGGTTTACTTTCTACAGCTGCTGGTGCTGTATCAATCTCAAATGTACTGAATCCTTTTGTATTCTTAAAGGTTACCATTCCATCTTGTACACTCGTATTTAGTGATTCCACTAATTGGCCATTCTTTAAGTGATCAACTTTTACATTTCCAGTTAAATCAACTTTAACGCTCATTGTCACTTCTTTGAAAGAATATTCACCAACATTGAATTCTTTATATGTATCATCGCTGAATACAAGTACAAATTTACCTGGTGTAACTGTGAAAATATGTTTTGTGCCTTGTTTTGTGATTGGTGAAATAGTTAATTTAACACTCGATTTTTCCGCTGCAATACCAGCTCCATCTGGAAGATTAATACCTTCTAATGTGACATATATATCGCTAATTCTTACAGTATTGTCATCATTAGGGATTTCAGACGTCGTAATATTGCTTAAATGAAGCGTAATGGGATGTGGATCATTACCAGTTGCTGTTCCCGGATCATTGCCTGTAGCTGTTCCTGGATTACTTGGGTCTGTACCAGGATTACTTGGATCTGTTCCTGGGTTACTTGGATCGTTTTCTGTTGCTGATGGATTATTTCCTGTGATTGTTTCTTCTCTTAAAAAACCATCATAAATTGCTTCAACTTTTACAGCTGGCGTTAAAAAAAAGGTAGCTAATAAGCCAACAATAAGAAGCAAATTAAAAATTCTATTTTTCATACTGCTTAATACTCCTTACTCCCTAATTATATACATGCATTAATGTTTGTCAAGGAAGCCATGTATTTATATTATTATCAAAAGTCTAATATATTCCTGCATACAAAATTATTTATTTATTATTCTTCTAATTAATTCAACTATTAAAATCAACAGGATGATTACTAATCCAATAAAAATGGTAAGTGGTAAACTATCGTGGGTGGCTTCATATAAAATCGTATCTACATATCCCTTAAAACTCGTAGTTATTTCTTTATCACTTATTAAATCAACGGTTTCAATCAGCTGATCATAATCATATACATATAACTCCCCTACTTTTTCTCCCTTTTGAATTGGAGCGTTTATGACTTCTGGAATGACTGGTACGACGGTAGGTTTACCTACTTCTTTCGTTACTTCTTTACTAGGATGGAGTGTTAAAGTTTCTTCTTCACTATAACGAATTCGTTCAATTTCATAGGTATCACTTTCTCTTACAAGTGTTTCTTCCTGATAGTTTTCACGAAACCAATTATAGATGGTCGCTGCATCTTCAATGGATGCAGGATAATAACCTTCTCGATTCGCATCAATCGTAATCAATAGTAAGCGATGATCATTAATATTCGCACAAGATGCGAAACTAAAATTTGATTCTAAGATATAACCTGTTTTACCACAGATAAAACCTGGTATATCAAAGCTATATCGAAATTTAGGATTCTCTTGATTAATATAAACAAGTACTAAGTTATCACAATCAAAACTATTGGGATATGTTTTAACAGGTGTTGGTTTATAAAGAAGTGTAGACATGACTTCCACAAAGAAATCATTCTGCATACAATATTCCATTAAAGTCGCTAAATCACGACAGGTCGAATAATGATCTGGTTCAAATAAACCTGTCGCATTCACAAAATGTGTATCATTCATGCCAAGCTCTTTCGCTTTGGCATTCATTAACTTCACAAATTCTTCTTCACTTCCTGAAATATATTCAGCTAGTGTAATCGAACAATCTGCCCCACTTTGAAGAAGATGCCCATAGAGTAAATCTAATAAAGTCGGTTCATCTCCATCTTTATAACCTGCCATATTCGCATTTTCTTCTTCCAAACGATCAATGAGTTCTCCTTTAATGACAACCGTATCAGAAAAATCATCAATCTTTTCAATCACAATCATCGCGCTCATTAATTTTGTGATACTAGCAGGATAAACTCTTTCTTCAGATCGTATATCCCATAATACTTGGTGGGAATCCATATCAATAAGATAGACATATTTACTTAAAATCTCTGGTCTTTCAAGAGGTGGTAAAGAAACATTCATTTCTTTAATAGGTTCTTTACACCCCACAAGAAAAACAAGAATTAAAATAAGACTGATCATTTTAGAGACAATCTTTTTCATATAGTTATCGTAACATGTTTATTTCACCTTTGACGAATTGTATCACTGATGTATATAATAGGTAAGCACATATGCGGTAATGGTGGAATGGCAGACACGTACGCTTGAGGGGCGTATGAGGCGACTCGTGCAGGTTCAAGTCCTGTTTACCGCACCA